>NZ_SSXB01000048.1:0-28754 GCF_021698995.1 Blastococcus sp. KM273129
CCCCTGCCCCCCGCCTCGCCTCCCGCTTCCGGGCCCGCGTCGGCGCCTACGTCGGCCTCACCAAGCCGCGCATCATCGAGCTGCTGCTCATCACGACGGTGCCGGCGATGATGCTGGCCGACCGCGGCTGGCCGTCGCTGTCGCTGCTGTTCTGGACGCTGCTGGGCGGCACCCTCGCCGCCGGCGCGGCCAACGTCTTCAACTGCTACTTCGACCGCGACATCGACCGGTTGATGCAGCGCACCCAGAAGCGGCCGCTGGTGACCGGCGAGGTCACCCCGCGGGCGGCCCTCGTCTTCGGCTGCGTGCTCACCGTCAGCTCCATCGCGCTGCTGCTGGCGACGACGACCCCGCTGGCGGCGGTGCTCGCGGCGGTGGCGATCTTCTACTACGCCGTCCTGTACACGATGGTGTTCAAGCGGCACACCCGCCGCAGCACGGAGTGGGGCGGCGTGCCCGGGGCGGCGCCGGTGCTGATCGGCTGGGCCGCGGTCACCGGGTCGCTGGACTGGCCGGCGGTCGTGGTCTTCGGGATCGTGTTCTGCTGGCAGATGCCGCACTTCTGGGCGCTCGCCCTGCGGTTCAAGGACGACTACGCCCGCGCCGACGTCCCGATGCTGCCCGTGGTCACCACCGCGCTGTCGGTCGGCCGGCAGTCCGTGGCCTGGGCGTGGGCCACCGTCGCCGTCTCCCTGCTGCTGTGGCCGGTGGCCTCCGGCTACGGCATCGGGCTCGGCTACGCGATCCCCGCGGCGCTGCTGGGTGCCTGGTTCGTCGTCGAGTCACACCGGCTGCTGGCCCGCATCAAGCGCGGGGGCGAGATGAAGCCGATGCAGCTGTTCCACGTCTCGATCTCGTACCTGTCGCTGCTGTCGGTCGCGATCGTCGTCGACGCCATCGTCTGACCCCACCGGGCAGCAGCTGGGCGCCGAGATCGAGCGGCGCCCGTGCCTGCATTGGCGCGTGGCGCTCGTGGAGCTGGTGGGCCTCCTCGCCGACGCTGCCAGGGCGAACCGGAGATCCGGGGTGCTCCAGGTGCTGCGCGGGCCGGGCATGCCCCCGTTCACCCAGCAGCGGGCGGTCGCGGTCGGCGGTCGGAGCCACCTGCTGGATGCCGCCTACGACGACGTCCTGCTCCCCGTCGAGATGGACGGCGCGGCGTGGCACGGCTCGCGGGAGCAGCGCGAGCGGGACATCCGCCGAGACGTCGCCCTGCCGGCCACCGAGGGCTGGCAGAGGCTGCGCTCCAGCTACCGCCGGCTGAGCGCTGAGCCCGAGGAGTGCCGTCGGGAGAACCGCTCGGTCCATGCGGCCCGGCGCATCCCCCGCGACGACGGGCGCTGACTCCGGGTTCTCGCGACCCGTTCCCGGCGTGGGCGCGCACGCGGGGTTCGAGCGCGCCGATCCCGGCGTGGGCGCGCACGCCCGGCGCGGGACCGGTGCACCCGCCCGGCCGCGCGACGGCGGCTCAGCGGGCGGCGACCGCCGGCTCGGCGGGTGCGGTGAGCGGACGCTCGGACACCGGCCCGCGGACCGACCACACCAGGCGGGCGGTGTAGGCGGTGATGAGCACGGCGCCCAGCATGTGCAGGAGCACCAGCAGGATCGGCAGGCCGGTGAAGTACTGCACGTAGCCCACGACGCCCTGCGCCAGCTGCACGACGAGCAGGTCGCGGGCGGCCCGGCGCACCCGGCCGGGGGAGTCGGTCGCGTAGAGCGCCACCAGCAGGGCGACGGTGAGCCCGAGGAGCAGGAAGACGGCGTCGGCGTGCAGGTGGCTGACCAGCTCGGGGTCCAGGCCGGTGCGCCCGGCCTCGGGGTCGCCGCTGTGCGGCCCGCTGCCGGTGACCACGGTCCCCATGACGAGCACCAGCGCGGTGACGGCGGCGATCGCGCCGACCAGCAGGCGGAACGGACGGCCCAGCAGCGGCTCGCCGACGCCCGGTTCCCGCGACCGGAGCCAGAGCACGGTGGTCAGCGCGACGAGGCCCATGGAGACGAGGAAGTGCGCGGCGACGGTCCACGGGTTGAGGCCCGTCAGGACGGTGATGCCGCCGACGACGCCCTGCGCGGGGATGCCGAGGAACGCCGCCACGGCCAGGGGGCGCAGGTCGCGGCGCGGTGAGCGCACCACCACGACGACGAGCGAGACGGCCAGGACGGCGAGGACGAAGGTGAGCAGCCGGTTGCCGAACTCGACCACACCGTGGATGCCCATCTCCGGCGTGGTGACGAAGCTCTCGTCGGTGCACCGGGGCCAGGTCGGGCAGCCGAGGCCGGAACCGGTGAGGCGGACGACGCCCCCGGTCAGGACGATCGCCCCGTTGGCCAGCAGGTTGGCGAACGCGACCCGCGAGATGGTCGTGGACGAGAAGGAGGCGGGCAGCACCGGCACGTCCCGATGCTAGGCCGTCGCCGGCGACCGGCAGGGGACGTCGGCCCAGCGGCTCCGCCGGATGAGCGGCCGGCCGCCGGGGGGCGAGGGCCGAGGGTGACCCGCGGGAGCTCCCCACCGGCTGTCCCGGCTGGTCACGAGGGGCTGGGGCCGCGGTGGCGTGAAGCTGATCACGAAGACCGCCCGTCGGCGCCGTTCTTAGGTCGACCTTGCTTGCGAGGCCCCCGAAATAGGACACACTCGTGTTGTGGAAATTCTCGCGGCGAAGCTCCGGCCGTCGGCGTCCGCCGACGACGGGCGCACCCGCGACCGCGTGAGCGGGCTGCTGCTGGAGCACGGGCCGCAGACGGCGACCGAGCTCGCGGGCCGCCTCGGCATCTCCCCGGCGGCCGTGCGGCGCCACCTCGACGCGCTGGTCGCCACCGGCCGCGTCGAGGAGCGGCAGGTGCGCGACGCCCACCGCGGCCGGGGGCGCCCCGCCCGGCGCTTCCACCTGACCGACGCCGGCCGGTCGGCCTTCCCGCACGCGTACGACGACCTGGCCCTGACCGCACTGCGCTACGTGGCGGCGGCCGGGGGCCCCGACGCGGTCCGCGCCGTGGCCGAGCAGCAGCTCGCCGGCCTGGAGGCGCGTGCCTCCAGCGCGGTCGAGGCGGCCACGACCGGCAGCCCCGGCGCCCCGGCCGACCGGGCCCAAGCGCTCGCCGCCGCCCTCACCGCCGAGGGCTACGCTGCCACCGCCTCGGCGCTGTCCGGCGGTGGGCAGCTCTGCCAGCACCACTGCCCGGTGGCGCACGTCGCGGCGGAGTTCCCGCAGCTCTGCGAGGCCGAGACGGCGGTGATCGGCCGGCTGGTCGGCACGCACGTCCAGCGGCTGGCCACGATCGCCCACGGCGACGGGGTGTGCACCACGCACATCCCCGGCCCGGTGCGCGCCGGGCAGGCCCTCGATCACACGCGGACGGGGAACAGATCGGCCCCCGGACGCCCTGTACCAGGTGAGCGTGCAGCGCCCGACCGCGCGCGCACCCGCACGACCGAGTCCACCAGCATCGCCCCCACGAACGACCGGGAGAGGACGCCCGCATGACCAGCACCCAGCAGCCGGCCACGGCCACGCCGCTGACGCAGGACGAGCAGATCGAGCAGCTCGGCCGCTACGAGTACGGCTGGGCCGACGCCGACGTCGCCGGCGCCTCCGCCAAGCGCGGTCTGTCCGAGGAGGTCGTCCGCGACATCTCGGCCCGCAAGAGCGAGCCCGAGTGGATGCTCGAGCGCCGTCTCAAGGCCCTCAAGCTGTTCGACCGGAAGCCCATGCCCGACTGGGGCTCGGACCTCTCCGGCATCGACTTCCAGAACATCAAGTACTTCGTCCGCTCCACCGAGAAGCAGGCGACGTCCTGGGAGGAGCTGCCCGAGGACATCAAGAACACCTACGACAAGCTGGGCATCCCCGAGGCGGAGAAGCAGCGGCTGGTCGCGGGTGTCGCCGCGCAGTACGAGTCCGAGGTCGTGTACCACCAGATCCGCGAGGACCTGGAGGAGCAGGGCGTGCTGTTCCTGGACACCGACACGGCGCTCAAGGAGCACCCGGACCTGTTCCGCGAGTACTTCGGCTCGGTCATCCCCTCCGGTGACAACAAGTTCGCCGCGCTCAACACCGCCGTGTGGTCGGGCGGCTCCTTCATCTACGTGCCGCCGGGCGTGCACGTCGAGATCCCGCTGCAGGCCTACTTCCGGATCAACACCGAGAACATGGGCCAGTTCGAGCGGACGCTGATCATCGTCGACGAGGGCGCCTACGTGCACTACGTCGAGGGCTGCACCGCGCCGATCTACAAGTCGGACTCGCTGCACTCCGCGGTCGTCGAGATCATCGTCAAGAAGAACGCGCGCTGCCGGTACACGACCATCCAGAACTGGTCGAACAACGTCTACAACCTGGTCACCAAGCGGGCCGTGGCCCACGAGGGCGCGACCATGGAGTGGGTCGACGGCAACCTCGGCTCCAAGGTGACGATGAAGTACCCGGCCGTCTGGATGACCGGTGAGCACGCCAAGGGCGAGGTCCTCTCGATCGCCTTCGCGGGCGAGGGTCAGCACCAGGACGCCGGCGCCAAGATGGTGCACGCCGCGCCGCACACCTCCTCGACGATCGTGTCGAAGTCGGTGGCCCGCGGCGGTGGCCGCACCTCCTACCGCGGCCTCGTGCAGGTCGACGAGGGCGCCTACGGCTCGAAGTCCACGGTGAAGTGCGACGCGCTGCTGGTGGACACCATCAGCCGGTCGGACACCTACCCCTACGTCGACGTCCGCGAGGACGACGTCGCCATGGGTCACGAGGCCACCGTCTCGCGGGTCAGCGACGACCAGCTCTTCTACCTGATGAGCCGCGGCCTCTCCGAGGACGAGGCCATGGCGATGGTGGTGCGCGGGTTCGTCGAGCCGATCGCCCGCGAGCTGCCCATGGAGTACGCCCTCGAGCTCAACCGGCTCATCGAGCTGCAGATGGAAGGTGCCGTCGGCTGATGCCCGACCAGAACGCCCCCACCACCACCGGGCTGACCACCGAGTCGGCCACCCTCGCCGGCGAGCTGTTCGGCGACGGCGTCGGGACGCAGGCCGGTCCGCCGGCCGTCCCGGCGGCCGGCACCGGCACGGCCGGCCAGGCCGCGCCGGGCGCGCACTCGCACGGCGGGTCCACGCCGACCGGCTCCCCGGCCGAGCGGTTCACCTCGACGGACCCCGACGCCTTCGGCGTGCCCACCGGGCGCGAGGAGACGTGGCGCTTCACCCCGATGAAGCGGATCAGGCCGCTGCTGGACGGCGCCCCGTCGGACGCCCACCTGACCTGGACCACCGACCTGCCCGAGGGCGTCGAGCTGACCAGCGTCGAGGCCGGCGACCCGCTGCTGAAGGGGCTGCCCGAGCCGGTCGACCGGCTGGCCGCCCTGGCCCGCCAGCGCTGCGGCGGCGCCGCCGTCGTCCGCGTGGCCAAGGAGGCCCAGCCGGACCGCCCGGTCACGCTCGGCCTGGCCGGCACCGGCTCCGACGACGTCGTCTGGGGTCACCTGGTGATCGAGGTCGGCGCCTTCGCCCAGGCGACGATCGTGCTCGACCACAGCGGCCTGGCGAAGTACGCGGGCGGCGTCTCCGTCCTCGTCGGCGACGGCGCCCAGGTGAAGCTGGTGTCGGTCCAGGACTGGGCGCCCGGTGCCGTGCACGGCGGGCAGTACGACGCCGTCGTCGGCCGGGACGCCACCTTCACCCAGGTCGTGGTGACCCTCGGTGGTGACCTCGTCCGCCTGGTCAGCAACGTGCAGTACGCCGGCCCCGGCGGCACCGCGGAGCTGTTCGGCGTCTACTTCTCCGACGAGACCCAGCACCAGGAGCACCGCCTGTGGGTCGACCACGCGGTGCCCAACTGCACCAGCAACGTGCTCTACAAGGGCGCGCTGCAGGGTGAGGGTGCCCGCACGGTCTGGATCGGCGACGTCCGCATCCGGCCCGCGGCCACCGGCACCGAGACCTACGAGCTCAACCGCAACCTGGTGCTCACCGACGGCGCCCGCGCCGACTCGGTGCCGAACCTGGAGATCGAGACCGGCGAGATCGTCGGTGCCGGGCACGCCAGCGCCACCGGCCGGTTCGACGACGAGCAGCTGTTCTACCTCTGCTCACGCGGCATCGACGCCGAGACCGCGCGCCGCCTGGTCGTCCGCGGCTTCTTCGCCGACGTGGTCCAGCGGATCGGCCTGGACGCGCTGCAGGACCGGCTCATGGCCTCGATCGACGAGCGCCTCGGCGCCCTGCCCGCCCTGGACGATCAGCCGGTCGAGGTGGCCTGACCATGGCCTTCGAACGCGTCTGCGCCCTCTCCGACGTCAAGGAGACGGGGGCACTGCGGGTCGAGCTGGCCGACATCGACATCGCCGTCGTCCGGTTCGAGGGCGAGGTCTACGCGCTCGAGGACCGCTGCTCGCACGCCGACGTGCCGCTCACCGACGGCGACGTCGAGACCTTCGACGGCGCCCCGACGATCGAGTGCTTCCTGCACGGGTCGTGCTTCGACCTGCGCACGGGCGAGCCCACCAACCTGCCGGCCACCGAGCCGGTGCCTGTCTACCCGGTCCGCGTGGAGGGGGAGGACGTGTACGTCGACACGGAAGCAGATGCTGCGGCCGACGACCGTCGTCCCCCGGCGGCCGCCAACTGAGGAGCGAGAAGAAGTGTCCGTTCTGGAGATCCGCGACCTGCACGTCAGCGTCGGCGAGGGTGACGACGCCAAGGAGATCCTCCGCGGCGTCGACCTGACCGTCCGCTCCGGCGAGACGCACGCGATCATGGGCCCCAACGGCTCGGGGAAGTCGACCCTGGCCTACTCGATCGCCGGCCACCCGAAGTACACGATCACCGGGGGCAGCGTCACGCTCGACGGCGAGGACGTCCTCGAGATGAGCGTCGACGAGCGGGCCCGCGCCGGCCTGTTCCTCGCCATGCAGTACCCGGTCGAGGTGCCCGGCGTCTCGGTGTCGAACTTCCTGCGCACCGCCGCCACCGCCATCAAGGGCGAGGCGCCCAAGCTGCGCACCTGGGTCAAGGACGTCAAGACCGAGATGTCCGGTCTGGAGATGGACCCGGCGTTCGCCGAGCGCAACGTCAACGAGGGCTTCTCCGGCGGTGAGAAGAAGCGCCACGAGATCCTGCAGATGCGCCTGCTCAAGCCGGCCATCGCGATCCTGGACGAGACCGACTCGGGCCTCGACGTCGACGCGCTGCGGGTCGTCTCCGAGGGCGTCAACAAGAGCCGCGAGGACAGTGATGTCGGCGTCCTGCTGATCACGCACTACACGCGCATCCTGAAGTACATCAAGCCCGACTTCGTGCACGTCTTCGTCGCCGGCAAGGTGGTCGACGAGGGTGGCCCGGAGCTCGCCGCCAAGCTCGAGGACGAGGGCTACGCCGCCTACGTCAAGGGCGCCCCGGAGGTCGCATCCGCATGACCCAGACCGCCTCGCGTCCCGGAGCCGGGGCGCAGCAGGTGCCCCTGCCCCTGGACGTCGAGGCGATCCGGGCGGACTTCCCGATCCTGTCCCGCACGGTGCGGGACGGGAAGCGGCTGGTCTACCTCGACTCCGGGGCCACCTCGCAGAAGCCGCGCCAGGTGCTCGACGCCGAGCGCTGGTTCTACGAGAACGTCAACGCCGCGCCGCACCGGGGGGCCCACCAGCTCGCCGAGGAGGCGACCGGGGCCTACGAGGAGGCCCGGGCGAAGATCGGTGCCTTCATCGGCGCCCCCGAGAACGAGATCGTGTTCACCCGGAACACCACCGAGGCGATCAACCTGGTCGCCTACGCGCTCTCCAACGCCGCGACGGCGAAGGAGCCGGAGTTCCGGGCCCACGCCGTCGGCCAGGGCGACGAGATCGTCGTCACCGAGATGGAGCACCACGCCAACCTCATCCCGTGGCAGCAGCTGTGCGAGCGCACCGGGGCGACCCTGCGCTGGCTCGGGCTGACCGACGACGGCCGGCTGGACCTCTCGGACCTGGCGACGGTGGTCAACGAGCGCACCAGGCTCGTCGCCGTGACCCAGCAGTCGAACATCCTGGGCACGATCAACCCGATCGAGAAGATCGTGGCGCGGGCCCGCGAGGTCGGTGCCCTGGTCCTGGTGGACGGTGCCCAGTCGGTGCCGCACCAGCCGATCGACGTGACCGCCCTGGGCGCGGACTTCCTGGTGTTTTCCGGGCACAAGATGCTCGGGCCCACCGGCGTCGGCGTGCTGTGGGGCCGCTACGAGGTGCTGGACGCGCTGCCCCCGTTCCTCACCGGCGGCTCCATGATCGAGGTCGTGCGGATGGAGGGTTCCACCTTCATGCCGCCGCCGCAGCGCTTCGAGGCCGGCGTCCCGATGACCGCCCAGGTGGTCGGGCTCGGCGCGGCCGTCGACTACCTGAACGCCCTCGGGATGGACAAGGTCGAGGCCCACGAGCGGGCGCTCACCGGGTACGCGCTGGAGAAGCTCGCCGGGATCCCCGGCGTCACGGTGATCGGCCCGCCGGACACCGTCGCCCGCGGGGGAGCGGTCTCCTTCACCGTGGAGGGCATCCACCCGCACGACGTCGGGCAGGTGCTCGACGACCTCGGCATCGCCGTCCGCGTCGGGCACCACTGCGCGTGGCCGGTCGTGCGGCGCTACGGCGTGCCGGCAACCACCCGGGCGACGTTCTACGTGCACACGGGGTACGACGACGTCGACGCGCTGGCCGACGGAATTCGCGCGGCCCAGAAGTTCTTCGGAACGGTGTGAGGTCGATCCGCTGATGCAGCTCGAGTCGATGTACCAGGAGATCATCCTGGACCACTACAAGAACCCCCACGGACGCGGTCTGCGCGACCCGTTCGACGCCGAGGTCCACCACGTCAACCCGACGTGCGGTGACGAGGTGACCCTGCGGGTGAAGCTCGACGGGGACACCGTCGCCGACGTGTCCTACGAGGGCATGGGGTGCTCGATCAGCCAGGCGTCGGTCTCGGCGATGTACGACCTGGTGGTCGGCAAGCCGGTGACGCAGGCGCTGGAGACCGGCGAGCACTTCATGACCCTCATGCAGGCCAAGGGCGACCCCGCCGTCGCCGAGAAGCTCGAGGACGAGCTGGAGGACGCCGTCGCGTTCGCCGGCGTCTCGAAGTACCCGGCGCGCATCAAGTGCGCGCTGATGAGCTGGATGGCCCTCAAGGACGCGTCCGCCCGAGCCCTCTCCACCGCCCCCCAGACCGGAGGCAGCAACTGATGAGCGAGACCACCGAGAACGCGACCCCCGCCACCGACGGCGCCCCCGGCGACCTGCCGGCCTACAAGTCGGCGCTCATCGAGGACGTCGAGGAGGCGATGCGCGACGTCGTCGACCCCGAGCTCGGGGTGAACGTCGTCGACCTGGGCCTGGTCTACGGCCTGGACGTCGACGAGAACAACGTCGCGATCATCGACATGACGCTGACCAGCGCGGCGTGCCCGCTGACCGACGTCATCGAGGACCAGGCCCGCCAGGCGCTCACCGGCGGCCCCGGCCCCGGGCTGGTCGACGACATCCGGATCAACTGGGTCTGGATGCCGCCGTGGGGCCCGGACAAGATCACCGACGACGGTCGCGAGCAGCTGCGCGCCCTGGGCTTCCGGGTGTGAGTCCTCGCCGCTGATCGATGACCTCGCCGGGGTCTGCGCCCGGCCGGGCTCGGGCGACCACCCGCCCGCCGACGCCAGCGTCACCGTGCTGCCCGCGCCCTATGGGGCGCGGGCAGTCGTCGTCGGTGGGACCGCCTGGCACCCTCGGCCCCCGAGTCGGCCGCCGTGCCGGCCCTGGTGCCACTGAGGGCCCGGGGTGGCCGGGCAGCACGGAGCGGTGTCCCCGGCTCCGCCGTTCCGGCGCCCGCAGTGCCCGCCCCGGGGACATCGCCGTCGCCGGGGGGCGCTCACCTCAGGTCGTCCAGGCGGGCGGCGAAGCCGTCGACCGGGACGCGCTCGCGCAGCACCCCCACGAAGAGGAGCACGGCACCCACCGCCAGTGCGGCGGCCACCGGCCACGGCAGCGCGCGCACCGCGACCGCCAGCGCCAGGACCAGCGCCGATCCCGCCCCGACCAGGATCGGCGCGCGGACGCCGACCCGGCTCCCCGCCACCATCGCGACCCCGGCGGCGGTGAGCACCAGCACGGCGCGCGGTTCGTCGGGGGAGAGGGCGGCCAGCGCGGTCGAGGGGACGGCCGCCACCAGCAGCCCCGGGCCCCACGACGGCCAGGACGGCTCGCGCTCCAGCGCCCGCCCCGCCGCCAGCCACAGCCCGCCGGCGGCCGGGAGGGTCCAGGCCTCCACCGTGCCGGTGCCCGCGAGCGCGGCCCCGATCCAGCAGGCGAGCACGACCTGCGCCGCACCCGCCCGCCAGGCGGCGGTGGCGTCGGTCGCGGTGCCCGGACCCGACGTCCGGCCGGTCCACCAGGCCCAGGCCAGCGTCGCCGTGCCCTGCACCGCCAGGTGGGCCAGCACCTGCGGCCGTTCACCCCGGGTGACGAGGAGCAGGACGGCGAGCGCGGCGACGACCGCGGCGGAGACGACGGTGGCCCGCCGCGAATCGCGGTCCAGCGCCGCCGCGGCGCCGAGCGCCAGCAGGTACAGCGTGGTCAGCAGGACGGCGGCGACGGCGGGGGAGGCCCAGCCGTCGGGGAGCCCGAGCAGCGCGGCCCCGGCCAGGCAGCCCACCGCCGTCGGCGCGGCCACGGGACGGTCCTTCGGGCGCAACGCGGCCACCCACACCGTCGGCGCCGCGGTCAGGAGGAGCAGCAGCGCCAGCGCCGACCAGTGCGTGCCCGCGACCAGGCGCAGCACCGACAGGGCGGCCAGCAGCACCCCGCCGGTCAGGGCCGCCGGGAGCAGGAACCCGCGGCGCCACCCGTCGAGCACGCCGGCCGCCACGGCCGCGGCCAGGACGCCGGTGAACCCGGCTACGGCGACGGCGACCGGGCCCCCGGCCGACGCCGCCCCGGCGACCGCGGCCCCGGTGAGGGCGCCGGAGGCGACGGGGACCAGCCGCGGGGGGCCGAGCAGCACGTCCAGCGGTGCCCGCAGCCGGGCCAGCAGCAGCCCGCCGGCGGCGCCCGCGACGAGCGCGGCCGCCGACCACCGCCCGGCCGCCGCGTCGGTCCAGGATTCCTGCAGGCCGGCCAGCACGCCGGTGGCGAACCAGGGGGCGGTCGTCAGCAGCACCAGCCGGGCGACCAGGGGGCGGGCGAACAGCGCGACCACCAGCCCGGCCAGCGCGACGCCCAGCAGGAACTCGGTCCGCACCGGCGCGGCGACGCCGTCCACCAGCCGCAGGACGGCGAGCTGCAGCCCGGCCCAGGCCGCGAGCGGCCAGGCGGCCGTCGCGGGGCAGGTCCGGTGCAGCAGGACGAAGGCGCCGGCCAGCACCAGCGGCAGCAGCGGCTCGCCGGTGCGCGCGGCGCCGACGTCACCGGCGGCCAGCGCGAGGCCCGCGGAGGTGGCCGCGAAGGTCTCCGCCGAGCTCCCCAGCCGCGCCCGGTCGGCCCGCACCGAGGCGGCCGCGGCGACGGCCGCGAGCGCCAGGAGCCCGCCCCCGACCAGCGGCCCGCCCTGGAGGGAGGCTAGCGCCGCGGCGCCGCTGACCAGCAGCACCGCCCCCACGGCGAGCAGCACCTGCGGTGGGCGGGCCGCGTACGGGAACGGCGGCACCGGCGTCGGCGTTCCCGGCCGGGTCGTCCGCAGCTCCGGGGTCACCGCAGCACCCTGCCCGCGCCGTTGCCGCCCGAATCACCGCGAATCCGCTCGGATGCGGGCGCTCGAGCGCCTACCCTGGGTTCAGTGATCACGACGACCGGCCTGGAGCTGCGCGCCGGCGCCCGCATCCTCATCAGCGAGGCCAGCCTGCGGGTGCAGCCCGGTGACCGCATCGGGCTCGTCGGGCGCAACGGCGCCGGCAAGACCACCACGCTCACCACCCTGGCCGGCGAGCGCCTGCCGCACGCCGGCAAGGTGGAGGTCTCCGGCGAGATCGGCTACCTGCCGCAGGACCCGCGCAGCGGTGACCTCGACATCACCGCCAGCGACCGGGTGCTCTCCGGCCGCGGGCTGGACGTGCTCAAGTCGCAGCTGGTCAAGGCGCAGGTGGCCATGGCCGAGCCCGCCGACGACGACGAGCGCGACCGGGCCGTCCGCCGCTACGGCCGGCTGGAGGACCAGTTCGCCGCGCTCGGCGGGTACGCCGCGGAGAGCGACGCCGCCCGGATCTGCACCAACCTGGGCCTGCCCGACCGGGTGCTCGCCCAGCCGCTGCGCACCCTGTCCGGCGGTCAGCGGCGCCGGGTGGAGCTCGCGCGCATCCTCTTCTCCGACGCCGAGACGCTGCTGCTCGACGAGCCGACCAACCACCTCGACGGTGACTCGATCACGTGGCTCAAGGGCTTCCTGGGCAGCCACAAGAGCGGGCTGATCGTCATCAGCCACGACGTCGAGCTGCTGGACGCCGTCGTCAACAAGGTGTGGCACCTGGACGCCAACCGGGCCACGGTCGACGTCTACAACCTCGGCTGGAAGCCCTACCTGGCCCAGCGGGAGACCGACGAGCGGCGCCGCAAGCAGGAGCGCGCGAACACCGAGCGCAAGATCGACACCCTCACCGCGCAGGCGGACAAGATGCGCGCCAAGGCGACCAAGGCCAAGGCCGCCAAGAGCATGGACAAGCGGGCCGAGCGGCTGGCCGCCGGTCTGGCCGACGTGCGGGTGCAGGACAAGGTCGCCAAGCTCCGCTTCCCGACGCCGGCCGCGTGCGGGAAGACGCCGCTCACCGCCGAGGGGCTGTCCAAGAGCTACGGGTCGCTGGAGATCTTCACCGACGTCGACCTCGCCGTGGACCGCGGCGCCCGCGTCGTCGTCCTGGGCCTGAACGGGGCCGGGAAGACGACGCTGCTGCGGATGCTCGCGGGCACCGAGTCGCCGGACACCGGGGAGGTGAAGCCCGGGCACGGGTTGCGCGTGGGCTACTACGCGCAGGAGCACGAGACGCTCGACATGGACCGCACGCTGCTGGAGAACATGCGCTCGTCGGCGCCCGACAGCACCGACACCGAGCTGCGCCGCATCCTGGGCGCCTTCCTCTTCTCCGGTGAGACGGTCGACCAGCGCACCGGCACGCTCTCCGGTGGTGAGCGCACGCGCCTGGCGATGGCGACGCTCGTCGTCTCCGGCGCCAACGTGCTGCTGCTGGACGAGCCGACCAACAACCTGGACCCGGCCAGCCGCGAGCAGGTGCTCGAGGCGCTGCGCACCTACGCCGGGGCGATCGTCCTGGTCACCCACGACGAGGGCGCCGTCCGGGCGCTGGACCCCGACAAGGTCATCCTGCTGCCCGACGGCACCGAGGACGCCTGGAGCGAGGACCTGGCCGACCTGGTCGAGCTGGCCTGACCACCGCGGCCGCCGGTGCGGCACCATGGCACCGGCGAGTCCGCGGTCCGGGGAGGAGCGGCCGGTGGCCAGCTGGGACGACGTCCGCCGGGTCGCGTCCGCCCTGCCCGGGGTGGTCGAGGAGGACAACGGGCACAGCCGCTCCTGGCGGGTCGGGGGCAAGGCGTTCGCCTGGGAGCGGGTGCTCCGGCGCGGTGAACGGGCGCTGCTGGCCGACCGCGCGCCGGACGGGCCGGCTCTCGGCCTGCGCACCGCGGACGCCGACGTCGTCGACGTCCTGGTCAGGACGCGGCCGGACGTCTTCTTCACCGTGGCCGGGTACGGCGTGCACCCCATGGTGCTCGCCGACGTCGCCGCCGCCTCGCCCGACGACCTCGAGGAGGCGATCACCGAGGCGTGGGAGTGCCGGGCGCCGCGCCGCCTGCGCGAGCGGCTGGAGGGCTGACCCGCTCGCGTCGCGCAGGTCCCCCGTCTGGGTGATCATGGGTCGGAGGGAGCCGTGGTCGACCGGACGGCGGCACCAGGACGGACAAACCAGACGACGGGCCGTCGCACGCCGGCACCTCCGTGCCGGTGGGCCGGTGGCCGACACGGAGGGGAGCCATGGCCGACCAGAGCACTGCGGACCTCGGCAAGGGCAAGCGGATCACCGGCGGTGACCGGTCGACGCTCGCCGACGAGCTGCGCAAGCGGTACGACGAGGGCGAGAGCATCCGGTCCCTGGCCACCTCGACGAACCGGTCGTACGGCTTCGTGCACCGGCTGCTGTCGGAGTCCGGGGCCTCGCTGCGCAGCCGCGGCGGGGCCAACCGGAACAGCAAGAAGGCGTGAGCGCAGACCCCACCGGTTCCCCTCCGCCCGGCTGGGTGCGGACGAGCCGCGACGGCGCCGTCTTCACCGTCACCCTCGACCGGGCGGACCAGCTCAACGCGCAGACGCCGGACACCTGGGTGGCCCTGGCGGACGTCGGGGCGTCGCTGGACGAGGAGGTGCGCGTCGTCGTCCTGCGCGGCTCGGGCCGGTCCTTCTCGGCAGGCCTGGACCGCAGCATGTTCGACACCGGCTCCCGCACCGGTGGCGGGTTGGGCGAGCTCGTCCGGCTGCCGGTCGAGGAGGCGCAGGAGCGGATCCGGGGCTACCAGGCCGGCTTCCGCTGGCTGCGCTCGCCGGGGGTCGTCTCGATCGCCGCGGTGCAGGGCCACGCCATCGGCGCCGGTGCGCAGCTGGCGCTGGCCTGCGACCTCCGGGTGCTCAGCGACGACGCGCAGCTGCGGCTGCCGGAGGTGACGCTCGGCCTCGTCCCGGACCTGACCGGCACGAGCACGCTGGTGGAGCTGGTCGGCTACGCGCGGGCGCTGGAGCTGTGCCTGACCGGTCGCGCCGTCGGCGCCGCCGAGGCGCAGGCCATCGGCCTGGCGACCGCGGTCGTGCCGCGGGCGGAGCTGGACGACGCCGTCGCCGACCTGACCGGCGCGCTCCTGGCGCCGCCGGTGGGCGCCAGCCGGGCGACCGCGGCGCTGGTGCGCTCCGCCGTCGGCAACGACGCCCCGGCCCAGGACGCCGCCGAACGGGCTGCCCAGGTGCAGCGGCTGCACGATCTCGTCAGCGGACGCTGAGAGACTCCCAGGAACAAGCGCGGTCCCGCCCCGGTTGCAGCAGCCGCCGGGGCGCGGCCGGCGGGACGAGGGAGGTGGCGTGGACGTGAACCAGTCCATGACCTCCATGGCCGCCATGCGGTCGTTCAGGCGCGACCCGTCGGTGACCGCCCGCCGGCTCCCACCGGGCACCGTCCGGCGCATCATCGGCATCGCCCGGCCCTACCGCCGGGAGCTCGCCTTCTTCCTGGCGCTGGTGATCGGCTCGTCGGTCATCGGCGTCATCACCCCGCTCCTGGCCGGCGACATCGTCAACCGGATCGCCGGGCTGGAGGGCACCGCGGGCGACATCGTGCAGATCGCACTGGTCATCGCCGGCCTGGCCGTCGTCGACGCCGGGATCTCCCTGGGCACGCGGTGGTACTCCGCACGCATCGGCGAGGGCGTCATCTACGACCTGCGCAGCCAGGTCTTCGAGCACGTCCAGCGGATGCCGGTGGCGTTCTTCACGCGCACGCAGACCGGCGCGCTGGTCAGCCGGCTCAACAACGACGTCGTGGGCGCGCAGCAGGCGTTCACCTCGACGCTGTCCGGGGTGGTCAGCAACGTCATCGGGCTGGTGCTCACCGCGGGCGTCATGCTCACGCTGTCCTGGCAGATCACGCTGCTGTCGCTGGTGCTCGTGCCGCTGTTCGTGCTGCCCGCCCGCCGCATCGGCCGCCGGCTGCAGGAGATCACGCGGGAGTCCTACACGCTCAACGCGTCCATGAACGCCACGATGACCGAGCGGTTCAACGTCGCCGGCGCACTCCTGGTGAAGCTGTTCGGCCGGCCGGCGGCCGAGGCGGAGTCCTTCCGCGGCCGGGCCGCCCGCGTCCGCGACATCGGCGTCCTCTCGGCCATGTACGGCCGCACCTTCTTCACCGCCCTCACCCTGGTGGCGGCGCTGGCGACGGCGCTGGTGTACGGCCTGGGCGGGTGGCTGGCCTTCACCGGTGAGCTCAGCCCCGGCGACGTCGTGGCCCTCGCGCTCCTCCTGTCCCGGCTCTACGGCCCGCTCACCGCGCTGTCCAACATCCGCGTGGACGTCATGAGCGCGATGGTCAGCTTCGACCGCGTCTTCGAGGTGCTGGACCTCCCGCCGATGATCCGCGAGGCGCCCGACGCCGTGCCGGTGCCGGCCCACGACCGGTCGATCGAGTTCGACCACGTCTCCTTCAGCTACCCGTCCGGGGCGGACGTCTCGCTGCCGTCGCTGGAGGAGGTGTCGCTGCCCGAGCACGGTGGTCCGGTCGACGTCCTGCACGACGTCTCCTTCCGGGTGGAGCCCGGTCACCTGGTCGCGCTGGTCGGGCACTCGGGGGCGGGGAAGACGACGATCGCCCACCTGGTGCCCCGGTTGTACGACGCGACCGGCGGGACGGTGCGCGTCGGTGGCGTCGACGTGCGGCAGGCGACGCTGGCCTCGCTGCGCGACGCGGTCGGCGTCGTCAGCCAGGACGCGCACCTGTTCCACGACACCATCGGGGCCAACCTGCGCTATGCCCGCCCCGAGGCCACCGACGAGCAGTTGTGGGAGGCGCTCGGCGGGGCGCGCATCGCCGAGCTCGTGCGGTCGCTGCCCGAGGGCCTGGAGACGGTCGTCGGCGACCGCGGCTACCGGCTCTCGGGCGGGGAGAAGCAGCGGCTGGCCATCGCCCGGGTGCTGCTCAAGGCGCCGGGCATCGTGATCCTCGACGAGGCGACGGCGCACCTCGACAGCGAGTCCGAGGCCGCCGTGCAGCACGCGCTCGACACCGCGCTGGCCGGGCGCACCTCCCTGGTGATCGCGCACCGGCTCTCCACCATCCGCAGCGCCGACCGGATCCTGGTCGTCGACGAGGGCCGGATCCTCGAGGCGGGGACGCACGAGGAACTGCTGGCGCGCGGAGGCCGCTACGCCGACCTGCACCGCACCCAGTTCGCGCAGGAGGAGCGCCGTTCCGCCGTCGTCGGGTGACCGCAACGATGGCGTTCCGCACACGGTCGCGCACGCACCGTGGGGGGCGCTCGGGAACGGGGAGAAGGCGCCGGTGCGGTGCGCGGAGAACTCCGGCGAGCATCGGACGAGTTGGTCACCGGGACCACTAGCGTCACACCTGTCCCAGGCGGCCGCAGCCGGGACACGTGGCCGGGCTGGCGCGGCCACGCAGGACCGCAGCACGCGTCGGGACGCACCGGCGACCGCCAGCGAGGAGGAGACGTGACCGCAGCCCACCCGCAGGACGCCCAGATCCAGGCGCTCTACGCCGAGTTCATCGACGGCTGGAACCGGCGCAGCGGTGCGGCCGTGGCCGCCGGATTCGCCGACGACGGCGACATCATCGGGTTCGACGGCAGCCACCACCGCGGCCGGCTGTCCATCGCGGCGGACCTGCGCCAGGTGTTCTCGTCGCACCAGACGCCGGCCTACGTGGCCGTGGTCCGCTCCGTCCGCCCCGTCGGCGAGGGCGTCGCGATGCTGACCGCGCACGCCGGCATGATCCCGGCCGGCGCCGGTGATCTCGACCCCGCGCTGAACGCCGTGCACACGATGATCGCCGTGGACGAGGGGCGCGGCCGCTGGCGCATCTCGCTGTTCCAGGTCACCCCCGCAGCGTGGCACCAGCACCCCGAGGCGCGCGAGGCCCTCACCGAGGAGCTGCGCGGGCTGCTCATCCCGCAGTGAGCCGGGCTCAGCCGACCGTGGCGTCCACCCGGACGTCGTCGAGCTGCTCGACCTGCACCCGTGCACCCGTCCGGCCGAGGTCGGCGATCACCCCACCCGCGACGGACAGGGCGACCTCCATCTCGGCCGGGGGGCCGACGGCCCGGAACTCGTAGGGGGAGCTCAGCAGCTCGCCGTCGATGCGGAGCGCGCCGGGGGAGCCGGTGACGGCGCTGGATGCGACGACCCGCACGCCGTCGACCTGCAGGGCCTCCGCGCCGGCGCCGCGCAGCTCCTGGACGGCGCCGAGGACCACGCTGGCGGGGACCGCGCCGTCGGGGTCCTGCACGGTCATCCGCAGCCCGGGGCCGCTGGCCGGGAGGGCGCCGGCGAGGATGCCGATGGCCTCCGCCCGGGACCGCGCCTCCTCGAGCGCGCTGCCGGACTCCTCCGACCCGTTGCCCAGATCCTCGAGCGTCTGCCGGGTGCGGCTGATCTCCTCGCGCAGGGTCTCCTCGCGGGCGTTGAGCTCGTCGAGGAGCACCACCAGGTCGGCCTCGCTGCGCACGTCCTCCTCGGCCGGCTCGGCGGTGCTGCGGATCTGCACGACGAGCGCGAACCCGAGGGCCACGGTCAACGCTGCGGTGGCCGCGACGGCCACCGGCCTGCTCCACGACCGGAACGACCCTGACCCTCCAGTGGAGGTCGAGGCTGCGTCGACGGGCGGGTCGCCGTCTCCGGGCGTCGGGTGCTCGGCCCGGGGGCCCTGGTCGGGCGGGGGACGGCCGTCGGCAGCGGCCGGCTGCCCGGGCTCCGAGGCGTTCCCCCTGTCGACGTCCATCGGTCCCCACAGTAGGACAGCGCCCCCGCCCGGCGGTGCCGGCCGGCCGGTCGCCCCCCGCTGTGGCCGCCCGGTCGTTCCAGTCACTGCACCGAGGTGGTCGCGGGTCAGCCGCCCGGCCGATGGGGGGTCCCCGCCCCCGCGGCGGCACGCTGCTCGGCGGAGTGGGTGCGCAGCGCGTGCAGCACCGCCCGGTTCACCACCCAGTAGAGCGCGTAGAGGAACAGGCCCACGAGGGCGAGGTAGGTGGCCAGGCCGATCAGCGACATCACCGCCGGGCCGCTATCGGCCGGGCCGCTCGGCGCCGAGCACGGCGTCGTAACGGTCGAGCAGCACGGCGGCGATCCGCTCGTCGGGGAGCAGCGGCGCGGTGACGACGTCGGCCCCGGCACCGGCGAGCTTGTCGTGGAAGTGCCCCGGGGCGAGCAGGTACGACGCGACCACCACGCGGCGGGCGCCCCGCTCGCGCGCGGTTGCGACGGCATCGGGCACCGGCGGCTGCGCGGCCGAGCCGTACCCCGTGGTCACCGGACCGGCCCACGAGTGCTGCAGCAGCGCGGCCGTCCGGTCGACGTCGGCCACCGACCGGGCGTCGCTGGACCCGGCGGCGGCCAGCACGACGGCGGTGGAGGGGTCGGCCGGGTCGGCCCCGGCCTCCACCAGCCGGGCGTGCAGCACCTCGGCCAGCCGGGGATCGGGCCCCAGCGGCCGGGCGGCGACGACCGAGTCGTGCGCGGCGACGGCCCCGGCGATGTCGACGTGCACGTGGTACCCGCCGGAGAGCAGCAGCGGGACGACGACGGCGGGGCGCCCCTCGGCGGCCAGGCCGCCGACGACGTCGACGACGGTCGGCGGCTGGACGTCGACGAAGGCGGCGGTGGTGACCAGCCCCGGCCGCAGCGCCCGGGCGGCGAGCGCGAGTTCGGCGATCAGCCGGCGGCCGGTCGGGTTGCGGGTGCCGTGCGCGCAGGCGACCAGGACGGGGGCCGGGGGAGCGGTCACCGGGCGCGGGTGTCGTCGAAGGGCTGCATGGCTCCGGTCAGGTGGTCGGTGCCGAGGGCGCCCGGCGGCCGGGCCCCCTCGACGACGGGGGCCCGGGCGGCCGCGGCCCCCGCCCCCGGCGTGAGCCGGTGAGCAGGACGCCGCGGCCGCCCGGGCCGGGGTCCATCGCGTCGTGCGGAGGGTCAGCTCTGCCGCAGCGACCGCAGCACGTACTGCATGATGCCGCCGTTGCGGTAGTAGTTCGCCTCGCCAGGGGTGTCGATCCGGACGCGGGCGTCGAACTCGACGTCACCGGCCTTGACCTTCACCGTCCGCGGGGTCTCGCCGTCGTTGAGCGCGGTGATCCCGGTGATGGTGAACTCCTCGTCGCCGGTCAGGCCGAGCGACTCGCGGTCCTGGCCCTCGGGGAACTGCAGCGGCAGCACGCCCATGCCGATGAGGTTGGAGCGGTGGATCCGCTCGTAGCTCTCGGCGATGACCGCCTTGACGCCCAGCAGCGCCGTGCCCTTGGCCGCCCAGTCGCGCGACGAGCCCGAGCCGTACTCCTTGCCGGCCAGCACGACCAGCGGGATGCCGGCCTCCTGGTAGGCCTGCGAGGCGTCGTAGATCGTCGTCGTCTCGCCGGTCAGGTGGTTCTTGGTGACGCCACCCTCGGTGCCCGGGACCAGCTGGTTGCGCAGCCGGATGTTGGCGAACGTGCCGCGGATCATGACCTCGTGGTTCCCGCGGCGGGAGCCGTAGGAGTTGAAGTCGCGGCGGTCCACGCCGTGCTCGCGGAGGTACTTGCCCGCGGGGCTGTCGGCCTTGATCGAGCCGGCCGGCGAGATGTGGTCGGTGGTCACCGAGTCGCCGAGCACCGCGAGGGTGCGGGCGCCGGTGATGTCCTCGACCGGGGCCGGCTCGGCCGGCATGCCCTCGAAGTACGGGGGACGGCGGACGTAGGTGCTGTCCTCCGCCCAGTCGAAGGTGTCCCCGGTCGGCGTGGGCAGGTTCTGCCACTGCTCGGTGCCGGCGAACACGTCCTCGTAGCTGCGGCCGAACTGCTCCGCGGAGACCGCCTGGTCGATGACCCGCTGGACCTCCTGCGGCGAGGGCCAGATGTCGCGCAGGAAGACGTCGTTGCCGTCGGCGTCCTGGCCCAGGGGGTCGTTGTTCAGGTCGACGTCCATGGACCCGGCCAGGGCGTAGGCGATGACCAGCGGCGGCGACGCCAGGTAGTTCATCTTGACGTCGGGGTTGATCCGGCCCTCGAAGTTCCGGTTGCCCGAGAGCACCGAGACGACGGCGAGGTCGGCCTCGTTGACCGCGTTGGACACCGGCTCGGGCAGCGGGCCGGAGTTGCCGATGCAGGTGGTGCAGCCGTAGCCGACCAGGTAGAAGCCGAGCTTCTCCAGGTACGGGGTGAGCTCGGCCTTCTCGTAGTAGTCCATGACGACCTTGGACCCGGGGGCCAGCGTCGTCTTGACCCACGGCTTGGTGGCCAGCCCGCGCTCGACGGCGTTCTTCGCCAGGAGCGCGGCGCCGATCATCACCTGCGGGTTGGAGGTGTTGGTGCAGGAGGTGATCGCGGCGATGACCACGTGGCCGTGGTCGACCTCGGTCTCGGTGCCGTCCTCCATGACCACGCGGGTCGGCTTGGACGGGCGCCGGCCGACGTCGTGGCCGTCGAAGTGGTGCGGCTTGCCGGCCTCGCCGTTGCCGTGCGTCTCGGCGACCGGGTCGGAGGCGGGGAAGGTCTCGGCCACGGCCTCGTCGACCGAGGAGGTGACGCCGTAGGGCTTCTCCTGCGCCGGGACCCCGGGCTTGCGGTCCTCGCCGCCGGTCTCGCCGTCGGTCACGTAGTCGGCCAGCGCCTCCCGGAAGGCGGGCTTGGCCTCGGTGATGGCGACGCGGTCCTGCGGGCGCTTCGGCCCGGCGATGCTCGGGACGACGGTGGCCAGGTCGAGCTCGAGGTACTCGGAGAACTGCGGCTCGCGCGACGGGTCGTGCCAGAGGCCCTGCTCCTTGGCGTAGGCCTCGACCAGCTTGACCTGCTCCTCGCTGCGGCCGGTGAGCTGCAGGTAGGTGATGGTCTCCTCGTCGATGGGGAACATCGCCGCGGTGGAGCCGAACTCGGGGCTCATGTTGCCGATCGTGGCCCGGTTGGCCAGCGGCACCGCCGAGACGCCCTCGCCGTAGAACTCGACGAACTTCCCGACCACGCCGTGCTGGCGCAGCATCTCGGTGATGGTGAGCACCAGGTCGGTGGCGGTGGCGCCGTCCGGGAGCTGACCGGAGAGCTTGAAGCCGACCACGCGGGGGATGAGCATCGAGACCGGCTGGCCGAGCATCGCGGCCTCGGCCTCGATGCCGCCGACGCCCCAGCCCAGCACGCCCAGGCCGTTGACCATCGTGGTGTGGCTGTCGGTGCCCACGCAGGTGTCGGGGTAGGCGACGACGCGGTCACCCTCCTGGCGCGGGAAGACCACGCGGGCGAGGTGCTCGATGTTGACCTGGTGGACGATGCCGGTGCCCGGGGGGACGACCTTGAAGTCGCTGAACGCGCCCTGGCCCCAGCGCAGGAACTGGTAGCGCTCGCCGTTGCGCTCGTACTCGATCTCGACGTTGCGCTCGAAGGACTCCGGCGTGCCGAAGACGTCGGCGATCACCGAGTGGTCGATGACCAGCTCGGCCGGCGCGAGCGGGTTGATCTTCTGCGGGTCGCCGCCGAGCTCGGCCATGGCCTCGCGCATCGTGGCGAGGTCGACGATGCAGGGGACACCGGTGAAGTCCTGCATCACCACGCGGGCCGGGGTGAACTGGATCTCCTGGTCGGGCTCGGCGTTCGGGTCCCAGCCGGCCAGCGCGCGGATGTGGTCGGCGGTGATGTCCGCGCCGTCCTCGGTGCGCAGCAGGTTCTCGAGGAGGACCTTCAGGCTGAAGGGCAGCTTCTCCGCGCCCTCCACCGCGTCGAGCCGGTAGATGTCGTACTCGGTGCCGTCGACGGCGAGCGTCGACCGGGCTCCGAAGCTGTCCTTGCTGGCTGCCACTTCTCTGCGCCTACCCCTCGTGGTTCATCACGCGTCGTTGACCACCCCCGATCATCCCAGCCCGCGGCCGGGACCACCGAGTCAGGCGACCCTTTCCTCACCCGGTGACCTGTGTCACGGGCGGCGAAACGCGCGGGCGCCGGGCGTCCCTCCCGCCCGGGCAGGCGCAGCAGCCCCACCGCTCGCCGGCGGACGGCGTGCCGGGTGCGCGCGCCGCGTCCGTGCGGGGGCGCGCGGTTAGCCTCCCGCGCCATGACCGCGCTCGACCCGTCGGCCCCCGCGCCCGCGGCGGCCCCGCCCGCCGTCGAGCCGGCCGCGTCCGGCAGGCGGGGACGCGCGGTCACCGCCGTCCTCTGGGCAGCGCTGCTGCTGGTGTTCGCGGCCACCTGCGCGGTGCGCGGCCTGCCGACCGACCGCGTCGTCCTGCTCGGCTGGGTGCTCGCGGGGCTGGCCGTCACCTCCGTGACGCACGGCCGGCGGCGGCTCGTGCGCCTGCTCGCCGACTGGCTGCCGCTGGTCGCGGTGCTGCTGGCCTACGACGCCACCCGCGGCCTGGCCGACGGCCTGGGCATGCCGGTGGCCGTCGAGGAGGTGGCCGATGCCGACCGCTGGCTCACCGGCGGGGTGCTGCCCACCGTCTGGCTGCAGGAGCACGTGCAGGCCGACTGGTGGAAGGCCGTGGCGACGCTGGTCTACAGCAGCCACTTCGTCGTCACCCCCGTGGTGCTCGCGGTGCTGTGGCTGCGCGACCGGGCCCGCTGGGCGCGCTGCGCCCGCCTGGTCGTGGCGCTGTCCCTGGCGGGGCTGGTCACCTACGTCCTCTACCCGGCGGCCCCGCCGTGGCTGGCCGCCAAGCAGGGCGTGATCGAACCGGTCGCGCGGATCAGCAGCGCCGGGTGGGAGGTGCTCGGGCTGCCCCGCGCCGGGGTGCTGCTCGACGCCGGGCAGGGGCAGGTGAACCTCGTCGCCGCCGTCCCCTCGCTGCACACCGCGTTCGCCGTTCTCATGTGCACCGTGCTGCTCCCGCTGGCCCGGCACGGCTGGCAGCGTGCGTGCCTGGTCGCCTACGCCGTGCTCATGCCCGCCGTCCTCGTGTGGTCGGGGGAGCACTACGTCGTCGACACGCTGCTCGGCGCCGCGTACGCCTGCGCGGTGGTCCTGCTGGCGCCGCCGGCCGGGCGCGCGCTGCGGGCGGCGGGGCGTGCCGCCCGACCCCTACCGTGGCGGGCGTGACCGGCACCGTCCCCGCCCCGCTGCCCGGCTGGCTGACCGCCGCCCGCCGCATCACCGCGCTCACCGGCGCGGGCATCTCCACCGACAGCGGCATCCCCGACTACCGAGGGCCGAACGGTGTCTGGACCCGCGATCCCGACGCCGAGAAGCTCGTGACGCTCTCCTACTACGTCGCCGACCCCGACATCCGGCGCCGGGCCTGGCTGATGCGTCGGGACATGGGTGCGTTCGACGTGCGGCCCAATCCCGGGCACGCCGCGCTGGTCGACCTCGAGCGGCAGGGCCGGCTGCGCGCGCTGGTGACCCAGAACGTCGACGGGCTGCACCAGGCGGCGGGGTCGGACCCGGCGATGGTGGTGGAGATCCACGGCACCGTGCACGAGGTCGAGTGCCTGGGGTGCCGCGCCCGGACGACGATGGCCGAGGCGCTGGACCGGGTGGCCGCCGGGGAGCCGGACCCGCCCTGCCTCGACTGCGGCGGCATCCTCAAGTCGGCGACGATCAGCTTCGGGCAGGTGCTGGAGCCCGACGTCGTCGAGGCCGCGGTGGACGCCGCGCGCGACTGCGACGTGCTGCTCGCGGTGGGCACCTCGCTGCAGGTGCACCCGGCGGCGGGGCTGGTCGACGTCGCCGTCGCCCACGGGGCGCGGGTGGTGGTGGTCAACGCCGAGCCGACGCCGTACGACGACGTCGCCGACCTCGTCGTCCGCGAGCCGATCGGGACGGCGCTGCCGCGGCTGGTCGCCGCCGGCTGACCGCAGTCCTCCCTCACCGCAGCGCGTCCTCCCTCGCCGCGCACCGCGAGGGAGGAGGCGCCACGATCAGGTCCCCTGATCCCGGCGGGACGGCGGAGTCGCGCGCCGCTCGTCGCCGTCCCCGCCGACCGATAGCGTGACGGGGACCACGTCGACGGCCGGCCCGCACCGGCCCAGCACCCCGGGAGCCGGCATGCGCGTACCCCTCACCAGTCGCGACTTCCTCGACCGCGCGGAGCTCGTCTACGGCGACCGCGTCGGCGTCGTCGACGAGCCGGCGCAGCCCGCGCCCTCGCTGGGCGAGGTGTCCTACCGCGAGGTGGCCCGGCGCGGCCGCGCGCTCCAGGCGGGCCTCGACGAGCTCGGCGTGGGCGAGGGCGAGCGGGTGGCGATCGTCAGCCACAACTCCGCGCGGCTGCTCGAGCTGCTGCTGGCGGTGCCCTCGTCCGGCCGCGTCGCGGTGCCGGTCAACTTCCGGCTGCAGCCCGAGGAGGTCGAGTACATCGTCGGGCACTGCGGCGCCCGTGTGCTGCTGGTCGACCCCGAGCTGGAGACCTCCCTCAAGGGCGTGCGCGCCGAGCACCGGTTCGGCACGGGGGAGGAGTACGAGCAGCTGCTCCGGTTCGACGTCGAGCCGCGGCCGTGGGCGGAGCCGGACGAGGACGCCACCGCGACGATCAACTACACCAGCGGGACGACGGCGCGGCCCAAGGGCGTGCAGATGACCCACCGCAACATCTGGGTCAACGCGGTGACCTTCGGGATGCACATGCAGGTCAGCGACCGCGACGTGTACATGCACACGTTGCCGATGTTCCACTGCAACGGCTGGGGGCTGCCCTACGCGATGGCCGGCGTCGGCGCCCGCCAGGTGGTGCTCCGCAAGGTCGACGGAGCGGAGATCCTGCGCCGGGTCGACCAGCACGGCGTGACGCTGATGGCCGGCGCCCCGGCGGTGTGGAACGCCGTCCTGGACGCCGCCGCCGACTGGGACGGCGAGATCCCGGGGCGCGACCGGGTGCGGATCATCGTCGCGGGGGCGCCGCCGCCGTCGCGGACGATCGCGCGGGTGGAGGCCGAGCTCGGCTGGGAGTTCAACCAGATCTACGGCCTGACCGAGACCGCCCCGCTGCTCACCATCAACCGGCCGCGCGCCGAGTACGACGACCTCGACCCGGAGGAGCGCGCCAAGCGGCTCTCCCGGGCCGGCGTGCCGTCGATCGGCACCCGGATGGCGATCAGCGACAGCGGCGAGGTGCTGGCGCGCAGCAACACGGTGCTCGCCGGCTACTGGGAGAACCCCGACGCCTCCGCCGAGGCGCTCGAGGGCGGCTGGTTCCACACCGGGGACGGCGGCTCGCTGGACGAGCAGGGGTACCTGACGATCTCCGACCGCAAGAAGGACGTGATCATCACCGGTGGTGAGAACGTCTCCTCGATCGAGGTCGAGGACGTGGTGTTCAGCCACCCGGCGGTCGCGGAGGTCGCGGTCATCGGCATCCCCGACGACAAGTGGGGGGAGATGGTCACCGCCATCGTCGTCCTCGCCGAGGGGGAGCAGGCCACCGAGGCCGACATCATCGCCCACTGCAAGGCGCGGATCGCCGGCTACAAGGCGCCCAAGCGGGTGGAGTTCCGCGACGAGCTGGCCCGCACCGCCACGGGCAAGATCCAGAAGTTCAAGCTCCGCGAGGACTTCTGGGCCGGCTCCGAGCGCAGGGTCAACTGAGGCAGGGCCGGGCGCGGCGGCTCAGCCGTCGCGCTCGGCCACCATCCGGTCGGTGACCCGCCGGATGCGGGCCGCCTGCCGGGAGAGCGTCATGTCGAGGACGCGGTCGACCGGTGGGACCTCGCCGAGCCGCGCCAGGCCCATCCACCGCGGCACGGAGACCGTGCGCGACCAGTAGGACCCCAGGCTGCGCGCCACCTGGTCGGCCACCCGCTCCGTGCGGATGCCGGGGGAGAGCCGCCCCTCGGCGTCCTCGTCGGAGACCGGCGGCTCGCCCCGGCCGCGGACGAGCCACTCCGTCGACACCGGCCCGGGGGCGATCGAGTGGACCCGCACGCCGCGGGCGGTGACCTCCCGCCGCAGCCCCTTCACGAAGCCGTGCGCGCCGGCCTTGGTCGCGGAGTAGACGGCCAGCGGCGGCACCTGCGACAGCGCGGCGGCGGAGGCGGTCACGAGGACGTCGGCGCGGCCCCGCTCGGCGGCCGCCGCCAGCAGGTGGGGGAGGGCGAGGCGGGCGAGGTCGACGACCCCGGTGAGGTTGGTGGCGATCATCGTCTCGACGGCCTCCTGCGGCGTGTCCTCGACCAGCCCGGCGTAGCCGATCCCCGCGTTGAGCACCACCGCGTCCAGGCGGCCGTGCTCGGCGAGCACCCGCTGGACCAGCGCCACCCGGTCGGTGGGGGAGCGGACGTCGGCCGGTGCCCCGGTCGCCCCGTCGACGCCGGCCAGCGCCTCGGTCAGCCGGTTCCGGTCGCGGGCGCAGGCCACCACCCGCGCGCCGCCGGCGGCCAGGCGGTGGACGACGGCGCGACCGATGCCGGTGCTCCCGCCGGTGACGAGGACGACGCGGTCCTGGAGGTCGGGCACGGCGCGGTTGTGCCCAGGCCCCACCGGGCACAACCGCGCCGTGCCCGACACGAACCCCGTCCCGCCCACCTACGTCGACGCCACCCGGCTGTGGGTCGACTCCCGGCCCCGGGCGTTCGTCCAGCGCCGGGCCGAGGCGGCGATCCTGCGACGCCTCGGCGGCGACGTCCGCGGTGGCACCGTCCTGGAGCTGGGCACCGGACGGCGGGGCACCGGCCTGCGTCTGGCCCTCGACGTCTTCGGGGCCGGCCGTGCCGAGGGCGTCGAGCGGTTCCCGGCGAGCGTGGCGGCCTGCCGGGCGGCGGTCGCCGACCTCGGGAACCGGGTCGAGGTGCGCGAGGGCGACGTCACGGCCCTCGCTGCCGGGGACGGGTCCTACGACGCGGTCTTCGCCTACCACGTGCTGCACCACGCCGAGGCCTGGCGGGACGTGGTCCGCGAGGTGGCGCGCGTGCTGCGGCCGGGCGGCCGGTTCTACTCCTGCGAGATGACCGCCCGCTTCGTCGACAGCCGCCCGTTGCGCGCGGTCGCCTTCCACCCCGCCGACGGCGACCGGCCCACCCCGGCGGCGCTGGCCACCGCCTGCCGTGAGGCCGGGCTGGACGTCGTCGCGCAGGAGACCCGCCTCGCCGGCTGCTGGACGGCGCTCGTCGCGACCCGGCCCTGACCGCACGCGGACCCCACCCGGAGGGGTGAGGCCTCCTCAACGGTCCCGCGCCACCGTCCGATGCACCCCGAGGGTCACCCGTCCGGGTGCCCCTCGGACGTCGGGAAGAGGCAGCGGTGGGCAGCGGAGCGCGGACGTGCGCGGAGCGCAGCAGGACCGGGACCACGACCGGGCGCGGCCGGACGGCGCGGCGGGCCCTCGTCGCGGTGCTCCTGGCCGCGACCGCCGTCGGCCTGACGCCGTCGGCGGCCGGTGCGGCGCCGCGCAACCCCAGCGACGCCGAGCTCGGTGCCGCCCAGCAGGCCCGGGCCGACGCCGCCGCGCGCGTGGGGCAGATCGGCGCAGAGCTGGCGCAGGCCCGGACGCACGTCGAGGAACTGCACCAGCAGGCGCTCATCGCGCTGCAGGACTACGAGGACAAGCAGGCGGCCCACGACGCCGCCCGGGCCGCCGCCGACGCCGCGGCCGCCGCGGCGGTGCAGGCGGCCGCCGACCTGCAGCAGGGACGTGACGACGTCGCCTCCTTCGCGCGGGCCAGCTACATGCAGGGCTCGACCTCCCCGGGCATCACCGCACTGCTCAGCGCAGCGGGGCCGGCCGAGCTGATCGAGCGCTCGGCCCTGCTGGACGCCGCCGGGGTCAACCGGGTCGAGGTGGTCGCCGAGCTCACCGTCCTGGAGCAGCAGGCCGCGACGGCGGAGCAGGTCGCCCGGCAGGCGACCGAGCAGGCCGCCGCCGTCCAGCAGGAGGCGGCCGCGCTGCTGGCGAGCGCCCAGTCCCAGGAGGTCGAGGCGCGCCGGCAGGCGGACGCGCTCGACGCCCGGGAGGACGGCCTCCAGGCCGAGCTGCAGCAGGCCCAGCAGGTGCTCGACGGCCTCGAGGGCGCCCGGACGGCCGCGCAGGAGGCCGCGGCCCGCCAGGCCGCCGCGCCGGCGCCGCCGCGCACCCCGGCCCGACCCGTCGCCACCCCGAACG
>NZ_SSXB01000049.1:0-28747 GCF_021698995.1 Blastococcus sp. KM273129
CCCAAGGCGCTGCCCCCCCGACGCGCCCCCCGATGAGGAGACCCGTGCCCCTGTCCCGTCCGCTCGCCCGGCTCGCCGTCCTGCTGCTGGCCACCCTGACCGCCCTGGGGGCCGCGGTGGGCCTGGCGCCCGGTGCCTCCGCGCACGTCACCGTCTCCTCCACCGACGCGACCCCCGGCGGCTACGGGAAGCTCACCTTCCGCGTGCCCAACGAGAGCGACACCGCCAGCACGGTCGCCCTGCGGATCCAGATCCCCGAGGAGGCCGCGATGGGCTCGCTGCGGGCGCAGCCGGTGCCGGGCTGGACGATCAGCACCGAGACCACCGAGCTCGACGAGCCGATCGAGGTGCACGGCCGGGAGATCGGCGCGTACGTGTCGCTGGTGGAGTTCCGCGCGGCCGACGGCGCCGGCATCGCGCCCGGGCAGTTCCAGGAGTTCGCGCTCGCCGGGGGGCCGTTCCCGGACGTCGAGCAGCTCGGCTTCCCGGCGGTGCAGCGTTACAGCGACGGTAGCGAAGCGGCCTGGATCGAGCCCACGGTGGCCGGTCAGGGCGAGCCGGAGCGCCCCGCCCCGGTGCTGTCACTGACCACCGGTGACGCCCCTGGGGAGGAGGTGGAGGCCGACGAGGCGCATGCGCACACCAGCGACCCCGGCGCCATCGCGCTGTTCTTCTCCATCCTCGCGCTGCTCACCGCGATCGCCGGTGTCGTCCTCGGCGCCCGCGCTTCCCGACGTACCGTGTCCTCGTGACTCCCGCCGTCCGCCGACGTCCCCGCCGCGCCGTGCCGGCGCTCCTGCTCACCGCCGGCCTGGTGCTCGCCGGCTGCGGGAGCTCGGCGGACGACGCGGCCGGGAACGCCGGGGCGGCGGCCGGGGAGCACGACCACTCCGGGCAGGGGCCGGCGGTCGTCGAGGGCCCCGAGGACCGCTACGCGGGGCTCGACCTGCCCGAGCCCTACCGCCGTCCGTCGTTCACGCTGACCGACACCACCGGCGCGGAGTACGACTTCAAGGCGGCCACCGCCGGCCGCCCGACGATGCTGTTCTTCGGCTACACCAACTGCCCGGACATCTGCCCCACCACGATGGCCGACGTCGCCGTGGCGCTGCGCGGGGTGGACCCGGCGCTGGCCGAGCAGGTGCAGGTGGTCTTCGTGACCACCGACCCGGCGACCGACACCCCGGAGGTGCTCGGGGAGTACCTCGACCGGTTCGACGCCGACCTGCCCACCTCGTTCGTCGGCCTCACCGGCGACCAGGCGGCGGTGGAGCGGGCCCAGCTGGCCGCCGGGGTGCCGCAGGCCGAGGACGACGGCCGGCTGCACTCGACGCTGCTGCTGCTGTACGGCGGCGACGACGAGGCGCACGTGGCCTTCGACGCGGGCAACACCCACCAGGACATCGCCGAGGACCTGCAGGTGGTGGCGGGCGCGTGAGGCGCGGCCTCGGCCGGCTGCTCGCGGTCCTGGCCGCCGTGGTGGCGCTGCTGGCCCTCGCCGGGCCGGCCTCGGCGCACGTCGGCGGCGGCGCGGCCGGGAGCGACTTCGACGCGCGGGTGCTGCAGGTGAGCCCGCAGCTGCCGGGTGTGAGCGTGCGGTCGCTGCAGTTCGGCGACGAGCTCGAGCTGGTCAACACCACCGACGTCGAGGTGCACGTCCCGGGGTACTCCGGCGAGCCCTACCTGCGGATCGGCCGCGACGGGGTCTGGCGCAACGCCAACAGCCCGGCGACCTGGATCAACCTGGACCGCTACGGGCGGACGGCGCTGCCCCCCTCCGCCGACGCGGACGCCGCCCCGGACTGGGAGCAGGTCTCCACCCAGCCCGCCTACGTCTGGCACGACCACCGCACCCACTGGATGAGCGAGGGCGTCCTCCCGCCGCAGGTCGCCGCCGATCCGGGCCGCGAGCACGTCGTCTCGGAGTGGGTGGTGCCGCTGCGGCACGGGCAGACCGACGTCCAGGTGGCGGGGGTGCTGACGTGGACCCCGCCGCCGTCGCCCTGGGTGGTGTGGCTGCCCGTGGCCGCGCTCGTGCTGGCCGCCGCGGCCGCGGGTCTGCTGGCCCGCACGCCGCTGGCGCTCGGGGCGCTCCTCGGTGCCGGGGCGCTCGCGGCGCTCTGGCACGCGGTGGCCACGCCCGAGCCCGCCGTGACGGTGGGCTCCCACGCCGGCGCCGTGGTCTCCGCGCTGCTGCCGGCGGGGGCCACGCTGCTGTGCGCCGTCCTGGGGCTGCGGGCCGCCCGGCGGGGCCGCGGCGCGCTGACCGGGCTGCTGGCGGTCGTCACCGGCTGGCTGCTGCTGGTGCAGGGCCTGCCCGACGTGGACGTCCTGTGGTCGGCCAACCTGCTGACCGCCGGGCCGCAGCCGCTGGCGCGGGTGGCCGTGACCGTGCTGGTGTCCCTGGGCGTGGGGCTGCTCGTCGGCGGGGTCGCCGCGGTGCGCCGCTTCCGGGAGACCCCCGCGGCGCCCGCCGGCACCGCCGCCGGCCGCCCGGTCCCGGCGGCCTGACGGCGGTTCCCCGCGCGGGATCAGGCGATGTCGGCGACGACGTTCGCCGGTCCGCCGCCGAACAGGGTGTTGGCCCGCTGGAGGTCGCCCTCGAAGTCCACCTCGACCGCGGCGTACTGCGAGATGTCCACCGGGCGCACGCGCAGGCCCGCCTCGGCGATCGCCGTCTCGATGCCGCGCTCGAAGTAGTCCTGGTGCGAGCAGGCCTCCAGGTGCTCGATGAGCACGGCCTTGTCGGCGGAGGAGACGTAGTTGATGCCCACCGCCTCGCCGAGCCCGCCGCGGACGGTCTTGGACAGCTCGCGGATGCACCCGTCGGCGTCGAGGGTGTACTTGACCTCCTCGTCGGCGACCGTGCCGGTGTCGACGCAGACGAAGCTCTGGTCCGCCACGAGGTAGGGGAGGGCCACCTCCAGCACGCCCGGGTCGAAGACGACGTCGCCGTTGAGCCACAGCACCCCGCCCTCACGCGTGGTGCGCAGCGCCCGCAGCAGGCTCTTGGACGTGTTCGTGACCGCGAAGTCGGGGTTGTACGCGAACAGCAGGTCGGGGGCGGCCTTCATGATCCGCTTGCTGCGGTAGCCGACCACCGCGGTGACCGACACCTCGGCGCCCAGCACGGCGCGCAGGCCGTCGAGCTGGCGCTGGAGGATGCTGCGGCCGTCGTCGAGCCGGGTCAGCGGTTTCGGGTCCTGCCGGCCCAGCCGGGTGCCCATGCCCGCGGCCAGGATGACGACCTGGACCGAGGGGGCCGGGTGCCGCCGGGTCGTGGTGCGCGCCGAGGAGGGGAAGCCGCCCCGACGGACGGCGTCGAGGATGTGGTCACCGGTCCGCACGGACATCATCTCCCTCGAGATTGCTGGTGGTGGTGGGCCCGGACGCGGGTGCGGCCGGGAGGAGGTCGAGGACGCGCGCGGTGGCCGAGCCGTCCTCGAGGTGGCAGAAGGTCTCGCGGAACCGGGCGTAGCGCCCGGCGTGCTCCGCGGCCACGGCGTCGACGCCCGCGATGGCGTCGATCAGCTCACCGCTGGTGGCCAGCAGCGGACCCGGTGCCACCGCCGCGAGGTCGAAGTAGAACCCGCGCAGCTGGTCGCGGTAGCGCTCCAGGTCGTAGACGAAGAACAGCAGCGGTTTACCCGTGACGGCGAAGTCGAACATCGTCGAGGAGTAGTCGGTGACCATCAGGTCCGCCGCCAGGTACAGCTCCGCGACGTCGAGGTGGTCGGAGACGTCGACGACCGGGGCCCCGGGCGGGAACTCCAGCCGGCCGGCCACCATGTTGTGCAGCCGGAGCAGCAGCACGTGGTCCTCGCCCAGCCGCGCGGTGAAGTCGGCCAGGTCGATCGCGAGCGGCGGGGCCGAGCCGTCGCCCTGGAACACCAGGTCGTCGCGCCAGGTGGGGGTGTAGAGCACCGCGGTGCGGCCGTCGTCCAGGCCGAGGTCGGCCCGGACCCGCCGGCGCACGGCCTCCCGGTCGGGGCTGCTCAGCAGGTCGTTGCGCGGGTAGCCGGTCTCGGCGATCGGGCCGCGGTGCCCGAAGGCCCCGCGCAGCCGGTCGGTGGTGACGGCGTTCGGCGAGAGCAGCAGGTCCCACCGGGCGACGTCGAGGTCGGCGTTGGTGAGCCAGCCCTCCGGCCCGCCCTCGACGTCGTGGTGGATGCGCTTGAGCGGCGTGCCGTGCCACGTCTGCAGGTAGAAGGTGCCCGGCCGCTTGGTCCAGTGCATGGAGATGCAGTCGTTGGCGATGACCAGGTCGGCCGTCTCCAGGGCGGCGCGGGCCTCCGGCGTCCCGTACAGCACCGTCTCGACGTCCGGCGGGAACGTGTGCCGGGTCTTCTCGGTGCACAGCCAGGTGTGCACGGTGTCCCGGTCGTGGCGTGCGGCGAGGGCTTCGTACAGGGCGCGCGGGTTGTCGGCGAACAGCCCCCGGAAGCTGAAGTAGGTGATCCTCACCGGCGGGACGGAGGGGTCACGTGGTCAACGGGTCGGGCGTCGGTCAACGCAATCCCTCCTCCGGGCGTGTGGGGACACGGTCGATCGCGGCCCCCGGGAGCGGGGGCCATGGGAACAGTGTGCGGGTACCGGCGCCGCTTGCGTCAGGTTCGCGTCCCGCGTCGTCGACGGCGCGCCGCCACCGACGGCCGGAACACGCCCTCGGAGGCCTCTGACGGACGGCTCGGCGCCGGTGTCGGCGTCCATGATCCTCGACCGGCGCGGGGCTCCGGTAGGCGGGTCGAACTACACCGGTGTCAGTTCCGGCTGTGACTCGTGGGACGCGTGCGACCGGTGGTGCGGCTCGCCGCGGCGTGTCCCGCACGACGCGCCGAACAGTTGGTCACGAGTCGGTCACGCAATGTTTCGATGGGTCTGCCTCATCGAGGGCGCGCACGTCAGGGACGCGAGACGGACAGGGTGCATGGACGCTGGAATCGGCCCGGAGGCCCGCACGGAGCTGCTGACGGCGGTGCACCCCCGGACCGGGCGGGCAGCCGGGCGCCGCGCGCACCGGCGTCCGGCCCGGGCCCGGCGCAGCCCGGCGCTGCTGCTGAGCTCGGTCCTCCTGGGCGGCGCGGTCGCCGCGGGCATCAGCCTGCAGGGCGCGCCGGCCGCCGAGGCCACCTCCGTGCTCGCCGCCCAGGACTCGCTGCTGACGGCGGAGGAGGGCGTCGAGGTGCTGCCGCAGGCCTCGATCACCGTCGCCGAGGCCCAGGCCCGGCTGCAGGAGGTCGCCGCCTCGCGCGCCGAGCGGCAGGCGGCCGCGGAGGCCGCCGCTGCTGCCGCCGCCGAGGCCGCGCGCCCGAAGGCCGTCCTGCCGGTCGCCGGCGCCCGGCTGACCAGCGGCTACGGCAGCCGGTGGGGGACCTTCCACTACGGCATCGACCTGGCCGCGCCCATGCGCACGCCCGAGTACGCCGCCGTCGACGGCGTGGTGCTCCGGGCGGGCGCGGCCAGCGGGTTCGGCCTGGCGGTCTACATCCTCCACGAGAACGGCGACGTCACCGTCTACGGCCACATGGACAAGATCCTGGTCACGCCGGGGCAGTACGTGGAGGCGGGGGAGACCATCGCGCTGCTGGGCAACCGCGGTCAGTCCACCGGCCCGCACCTGCACTTCGAGGTGCACAAGGGGGGCCTGGAGGGCAAGCGGGTCGACCCGATCGCGTGGCTGGCGGCGCGCGGCGTCCACGTCTGAGACCGGCGCGGTCGTGGTCTGATCGCCCCGTGACCGCCGCCGTCGAGGAGAGCAACCGGCGGCTGCTGCGCGCGCGGGACACCATCGACGCGCACTACGCCGAGCCGCTCGACGTCGCGACGCTGGCCCGCGTCGCCCTCGTCTCCCCGGCCCACTTCATCCGCTCGTTCCGGGCGGCCTTCGGCGAGACGCCGCACCGCTACCTGCAGCGCCGGCGGGTGGAGCGGGCGATGTTCCTGCTGCGCACCGGCGACCGCAGCGTCACCGACGTCTGCATGGAGGTCGGCTTCTCCAGCCTGGGCACGTTCAGCCGGGTCTTCCGCGACGTCGTCGGGGAGCCGCCGAGCGCCTACCGGCGGCGGGGCCCGCTGCCGCCGGTGCCCACCTGCTTCGCGATGGCGTGGGCGCGGCCGGCGACCGATCGAGCAGTTTCGGAGAAGCAGCCGGCGGTGCCGGCTCCCTAGCGTCGTCCGCATGCTGAAGACCATCTCCATCACCCAGATCTACGTCCCCGACCAGGACGCCGCCCTCGACTTCTACGTCGGCAAGCTCGGCTTCGAGGTGCAGGCCGACATGGACTTCGGGCCGATGCGCTGGCTCACCGTGAACCTCCCCGGCCAGCCCGACCGGGCCGTGCTGCTGGAGAAGCCCGGCGCGCCGGCGATGAGCGAGGAGACCGCCGCCCGGGTGCGCGACCTGGTGAGCAAGGGGGCGGCCGGCGGGCACCTCTTCTTCACCTGCGACGACGCCTACCGGACGCACGCCGAGCTGAAGGAGCGCGGCGTGGAGATCACCGAGGAGCCGGTCGACCAGCCCTACGGCATCGACTTCGGCCTCCGCGACCCGTTCGGCAACCACCTGCGCATCGCGCAGATGAAGGAGGCCTGACCACGGGGCCGCCACGCGGTGGCCCCGCAGCCCACCCCCTCCGCCGGACCCGTGAACCGGCCCTGTACAGTTGCTCCCGGCTCGGAGGAACACGCCGGGCCAGGATCGGGGCTGTGGCGCAGCTGGTAGCGCACCACACTGGCAGTGTGGGGGTCAGGGGTTCGAGTCCCCTCAGCTCCACCCCGATGACCAGGCCGTTCTCCTTCTGGAGGGCGGCCTGAGTCGTCTCTGGTTGCAGTTGTGGTTGCAGTTTGCCCACCCTTACCTGGCAGCAGCAGGGCGCCCATCCGGTCGGCGGCCTCGCGGGCGAGGGCCGGCATGACGTGGCTGTAGATGTCCATCGTGGTGCGCATCTGGCTGTGACCGAGCAGCTCCATGACCACCCTCGGGTGCACGTTCTCGGACAGCAGCAGGGTGGCGGCGGTGTGCCGGCCGTCGTGCAGGCGCACGTGGCGGACTCCGGCTGTTTGCAGCAGTCGGGTCCAGTCGTCGTAGTCGGTCTTCTTGTCGATGGGGCGGCCGTTCGGCTGGGCGAAGACCAGGTCCTCGTCGTGCCACTCGGAGCCGGCCAGCATCCGCTCGCCGAGCTGGGCGATCTTGTGTTCCCTGAGGGCATCGAGCAGGGGCAGCGGCAGCGCGAGCGTGCGCTGGCTGCGGCGTGTCTTGGGCTCCTCGTAGATGAGCCCTCCGCCGCGGACCCGGTGGATGCTGCGCCGCACCGTGAGGGTGCCGGCCAGCGGATCGACGTCCTTCCACTGCAACGCCAGCGCCTCGGACTGGCGCAGGCCGAGGGCGAGGGCGACGGTCCAGCGGGCGGAGTTGCGGACGCCGGCCGCGGCGTGCAGCACGGCGCGGGCCTCGCCGAGGTCGAGGGCGGTGGCCAGGTCGCTCTGCCGCTGGGCCGGTGGGTCGACGAGGGCGGCGACGTTGCGGGGAACGTGTCCGCGCTGGACGGCGACGGTGAGCGCCCGCGACAGGATGCGGTGATGGCGCAGCACGGTGGCGGGGGAGTAGCCGGCGTCGAGGAGCGCGGTGTAGAGCTGGTCGAGGTGCTCGGGGCGCAGCCGGTCGAGGCGGTGCCGGCCGACGCCGGGGACGAGGTGCTTGCGGACCGCCGACTGGTAGCTCTCCAGCGTCCGCTGTCGCACCCGGCGCGGGGCGATGGTGGTCAGCCAGTGCTCGAGCCATGCGCCCACCGTCGGAGCGCTCGTGGTGCTGACAGTCCCATCGTCGCGCTTGCGCTCGAGCTCTCGGACCTTCGCGACGACGACGCTCCGGTTCTTGCTGCTGACGTGCCGGCGGTCGAGCTTGCCGTCGAGCTTGAAGCCGACGGAGACGTAGCCGTGCCAGCGCCCGTCGGCGCCCTTGTAGATCGTCGACTCGCCGTTCGACGCACGTCCCGCCATCCGCTACCCCTTGGCGCTCTTCAGGAGGGTCAGTCTCGCGGAGCCCTCGGGGCAGAGGCAGGCGCGCTGTGGATTCATGCGGCGTCCGGCGAAGGCTGTGGACGAGACGGGAGAGCCTGGAGCCAGCGCACGTAGCGCTCGACCTCCGCCTGCGGTATCCGGCAGCTGCGGCCGATGTGCACGGGACGCAGCTCTCCGCTCTTCATGAGCGCGTACACGGTCGTGCGGCCGACGCGGAGCACCTTCGCGGCTTCTTCAGGCGTGAGGAGGAGCCGATCGACGACCGAGACCTCCCGGAGCGGCTGCGGATCACCCATGTCGACATCTCCCGGATCAGTGGCGGCGCTGCGTCAAGGCTGCTGCACGACGGTGGGGGAGCGGCCCCCCGAACATCTCCTGTTCCTCTCCCGCAGCGCGCACCGAGCGGTGAGCGCTGCCGACTGGAGACGCGAGCCCATGCCCCTCGTTACTGCAGAACTCCTGGAGCATCGGTCAGCGCACGTGGGGAGCGCCGGTGAGGTGGGCGCGTCTCCTGTAGCTCTCCAGTACGGGCTGGAGTGCCCGCGCCAGGGCGGGCAGGTCGCGGTTGTAGACCCGCCCGTCGTCGAGCTGGCCGACGAGCTCGCCGAGCAGTCTGGGCCAATCGCGGCGGGTGGGCACGAGTGCGACCTGGACCTCGACGCGCCGCTCGACGACCTCCACCGCCGACAGCCCCGAGGCCGCGGCTCGGGTCTGCTCCCAGGCGCGGTGCCGGCAGGTAGTCGAGCACCATTTGGGGATCGGCCCTCGGCTCCGCGGGGTGATCGGCCTGCCGCACCAACCGCATGCCGCCGCCGCGGTCCTCCGCTGGCGACCGTGCACGTCCGCTGCGGCCGGGTCCGAGTGGGCTTTCGGGGTCGTCCGCTGGCCTTGCTGACGCCGTTGCCGCTCGCGCTCCCGCCGTCGGGCTCGGTAATCGGGGCTGCCGCTGGTTCCCATGCCGTCGAGGCTCCGGACGAGTCTCCAGAAACCCGTCACCACGACTTCGGAGACCCGAGATGCATAAGGTGTGTCCCCCTTGATCTTGCGGCTTCTCCGGTGATGCGGCCAGGACTGGACGGCCTCGCAGAGGCTCGGTTCGGCCGTCCTCGATGGTCGGTCTCAACGCGGCCTGAGGGTCACATCGGCCAAGGTGGTCCTAATGGCATGGAGCCCATGCCTTCCAGCAGGCGTGATCCGCGCGTCACGCCCACCCGAGCGGATCGCGTCGTCGCTGCCAGGCAGCAACGGGCCCTTGCCATCCGGGCTGCTGCCGGGTCAGGTGGTGGAGCTGCTCTGTGCCTCTCAGCGGCACACTCAACGCGACAACGGCTTTTCAGCTCGTGCCTTCGGAAGGTCCGTTAGGTGCCGAATCAGACGCTCCAGTTGCTTCGCTCGCTCGCTCCGGGCTGCAACTACACGCCTCGGTCGATGCCCAGCGTCGAGCCGTGGAAGGCGTCGTTTCCTTTCATCGTGGGGGCGCGCTGGCCAAGCGTCTCCAGCATCCGACGGTGCGCCTACTAACGTGGTCCCTGTGAGCCCTAGCAGACCGCGGGAACATGTTCTCGAAGAAGAGTCCCGTCGGGCCTTCCAGGCCGCTCTGCCTGCCGAGTGGGTCTTACGGTCGACGGGGGAGGACGACTACGGCATCGACCGCGAGGTCGAAATCTTCGAGAATGGAACGACCACAGGGCTCACATTCAAGGTGCAGCTGAAGGCTAGCGAGCACCGGGATCCGTCGGGTCCTCTCCGCCGCGTCACCGTTGAGCATGTGCATTACTGGAAAAGCCTGGCTGTGCCAGTCCTTATCGCGTACTATGTCGCCGATTCCGGTGAGCTTTTCGGTCGCTGGGTGCACACCGTAGGTCGCGAACCGGGATGGAATCCAGACGCACAGACGACGACGATTCGCTTTGCGCCGAGTGATTCTCTGACCGACGTCAGTGACCGGCTACGCCGTGAAGTGATCATGCACCGGCAGTTGAGCGCGGGGCAGCTTCCACGCCCCTTGCCCCTGCGTCTCCGAGTCGCGCCTAGCTTCACCGTGGCTGCGCAGGCGGAGATCGCAGTGCGGATGCGTGCAGTGCTCGCTGCCAAGGGTCTGAGGAACGACGTGGAGGTCCTTCCGGCTAGAGGCGGGGAGGAAGTGCCGGCAGTCCTGCTCGAGGTTTCGGTCGAGGGTGGAACGGCGATTCGCGCCGCCCTGCCAGGTGACTTCGCCTCGATCAGGATCACGGTGCCGCCTGCGGCCTACACGCATGACCGTGGCCTTGAGATGCTTGTCGCCGATCTCTTCGTCGCTGCCGCATGCGCCCTTGAGCGCATCGGTGCCAACGTGGCCGGGGCCAAGCTACTCAGGGAGACCGTGCGCAGCGCCTTCTTGGTGACCAGCCCGGAAGTTGCAGAGCCGGTCGCCGTGATGCTCGGCGAAGCCGGACTTCTTCAAGACGCCCTAATCCTCGTGCTCATGCTCAACGCGTGGGAGGACCCCCAGGCCCGCGACGCTGCCGACCGCTACTTCAACCTCGCATTGAGGGAAATCGGTTGGCTCGATGAGCAACTGCAGACGCTGCTGTTCGACAGCATGCGTCAGCGCGCTGAGATCGAGAAGTCGTCAGCGAACCCGCGCCGCGCCGGACGGGCTCACTACAACTTGGCTCAGGCGCTCAACGCCATGCGGCGAACGGAGGAAGCTCTGGATGAGTTAGATCTCGCCCTCCAGTATGACCCTGGCTACGCCGAGCGGGACTACTTCTACCGGGAGCGCGGTGGCTTTCGCTGGACGGTGGGGGACTTCGCGGGTGCTGCGGACGACTACGAAGTTGCGCTGACGAAGAGCGGAGACTCTGCCGAGTTGCTGCCCCTCCGCGCGGATGCGCTGCTGTGGGCTGGCAAGTACGGGCAAGCTCTAGCTCTTCTGCGTGACTGGACGCCAACTGGACACGACCTCGACCGGTTGGCTGCCCTCGACTTAATCGTGTTGGAAGAGTTGATGCGTGTCACCGGCCTCGATGAACAGGACAGACGGCCGGTCGACCTTGATGAGATTGCCGCCGTCGAGTCCGATCCCGAAGCGTTGGTGGGGCTACTACGTTCGCTGGACGCCCTGCACCCCGCGATCTGGCACGCCCTCATCACCGATCTCGAGCGACAACTGCCTCGGATTATCACCGTTGCACTGCTTATGTTGAATCACGCGGGGGCCTGGGCAATGGCAACCGCTGTCGCCTCAGCGCTCCTGGACCGGGACGAGGCCGAGCCGCGTCTCCTCGAGTACCTCGTCGCGTCAGCAGTGCGATTGACGCCGGACGACGAGTACATGCAAGCGATTGAGGAACTTGCCGTTGGTATCGCATCCGACGTGGGACCGGAGGAAGCATCGCGTCTGCGGAGCCGCGTGTACGAAGAGATGGAGGCGCTACCGGACCGGCCTCTTCCGCACATCACCCGGATCATCATCGACCCTGACGACCCGGATCATCATCGACCCTGACGCTGGCGAGGGGGCCGCTGAGAGTGGGTCCTGACGACCTCTGACTCGGGCTCACCCCGGGCTGGACCTGCGACTGCTCGTCGCTCGACAACCCGGCCTCGCGCGGCCGCCACCTGACCGAGGGTTCGGCCGCCGGTCGCTTTCAAGCCGACGGGACCTGATTCAGCCCCGTGTAGTTGAGGCTGCGGACTCTGCCGCCATCTTCGTGATCCGATGTTCCCGTCGGATTCGGGTAGACGGCTGCGAGCGCGTGACGCATGTCCGACGGACTGTTGAGGGTGAAGCCAGAGGTCGACAGAAAGCCGTGGGTGGCTCGGGATACGAGCAGTCCGATGACGATGTACGGACTGCCCACGTCGACGAGAGTGAGATTGAATAGCGCTCCCTGCATGTCCAAAAGGGGATTGCGCGCTGGGGTGAATAGGCCACTTGTGTGACGTGGCTCCTGGTAATGGGGGAAGCGGCGAGGGAGGGCCAGGCGCCCCCCGGACAGGACCCCCTGCGACAAATACGAGCGGGGGTAGACGAAACCCTCGATAACGCAGGCACTCCAGTCGCCCAGGTTGCAGTCGCGGTAGTACACATCATGGCTCCCAAAGACGAGGGTGTCGCGAATGCGCACTTGCTCTTTGTACTCATCGAGCCCCCACGCCAATAGTCCAAAGGTGGGTCCATCAGTGGCCAGTGGGCTCGTCAAACGGTTTGCGATGAGCCCTAGGCCCTTGGGTTGGCCATCGCCATCTCGCCCCGAAACAATTCGTCCTTGTCGCTCGCCGGAAAATTGAACAAATCCGTCAAGGTGTAATGACAGCTTGACTCTGTCGTCCGCCGTGTAGGGCACGACGTCGGCCGTTGGCAGCATTAGCTCGCTACGGCTGTAGTCGACGGGGAACTTCATGAGGAAGCCCTGTCGCGCTGAATGGTAGGGGGCGGTGACGGCGAAGCCGCCGTCGGATAGTCCAACGATCTTCGTCAGGAGGCGAAGCGTGCCATTGTGGTCCGCTACTGCGATACGAATTCCTTGCTGGGCCATGCGAAGCGTCCTTTCGCGCTGGGCGTCCCCTGACAGTGTGCCGCGCGAGCAGCGCCTGCACCGTGAGGCTCCCCTGGCTACCCGTGGAGTTCGGCCCGGCTCCCATCTCACGGCCACCCGGACAGGGCTGGTCGAGAGTGATGCCCTGGGCAGCCGCTAGGTGAACGAAGAACGCTCCCTATGCGCGGTCTCCCCAGGCGGTCGGAACGCTCGCTGACCGGCGGTCGGAACGCTCGCTGACCTTCGGGGGCGATGCCGGGAATCGGAAGCCTTCGCTTCGCCCACCGGGTTGCAGTTCTGGTTGCAGTCGGCCCAAATGGATCTTGGTTCGCGGTCGTTCGCCGTCGTCCGGCAGAGCGGCGAACGCCCTGCTCAGCAAGCCTTTTCGAACATCGGCGAACGTGGGCGAACGCCGTCAGGTCGGCCTGGCAGTGGGGGTCAGGGGTTCGAGTCCCCTCAGCTCCACCGGGGTGCTGGCGAAAAGCCAGCCCCCTGGTTGGCGAAAAGGCCGGGGCCACCGCACACAGCGGTGGCCCCGGCTTCGTCGTCTGCGGGTGCTGTCCCGCAACCACCAGAGCCTGGCCGACGGCGGGCTGGTCACGAGCAAGATGCTGGTGCGGGCCTGCTTCGCCGAGAACGCCCCGGGCGCCTGGGGTGACCTCGCGCTGGAACCCGAGTCCGGGGAGATCGTCGTCGTGAAGCTGTACGCCTCGGCGTTCTTCGGGACGTCGCTGGCCACGACGCTGCACGCCGCGGGCGTGGACACCCTGATGATCGCCGGCGTCTCGACGTCGGGCTGCGTGCGGGCCACCGCGATGGACGCGCTCAAGTCCGGTTTCCACCCGCATGTCGTGCGGCAGGCCTGCGCGGACCGGACACCGCGCTGGACGACAACAACCTCGCCAACCTCGACGCCAAGTACGCCGACGTCATCGACCTGGCGGAGCGCTCACGCACCTCTGACCATCAGCGGTCCGTGGGGAGCATGTCGTCGAGCGCAGCGCAGCCGACCCGCGTCATAGGACGTGTCGGCGCAGCGCCTCGTTGACGACCCCGGGAGCGGTCGCGTTCGGCAAGTGTGCGGCGCCGGGGACGACGGCGAACTGCGCCTCCGGGATGCCATCTGCGATGAACCGCACCATCTCCGGCGTCGTCGCCGGGTCTTCGGCGCCGGCGATCGTCAGGGTGGACGCGGTGATCTCGCCGAGCCTGTCGCGCACGTCGAACGCGCCGATCGCCTCGCAGCAGGCCGCGTACCCCTCCGGCGGGGTGGCGCGCAGCATGTCGAGCAGCCGCTTCGCCTCTCCTGGGGAGCGCTCCGCCCACTCGGCCGTGAACCAGGTGCCGGTGCGGGAGGACTCCAGGAACCCGGTGCCCTCCTCGCGCACCTGCTGGGCCCGCACCGCCCATGAGGGCGGGTCGGCGAACCGCGCGGCCGAGGCGATGATCGCCAGCCTGTCCAGTCGCTCGGGCACGGTGAGCGCCAGCTGCTGGCCGATCGCCCCGCCGATGGAGACCCCCGCGTAGGAGAAGCGCTCGACGCCGAGCCGGTCGAGCAGCGCGAGCACGTCGGCGGCCAGGTCGGCCATCGTGCACGGGCCCGGTACGACCTCCGAGGCCCCGTGCCCGCGCAGGTCGTACCGGACGATCTGCAGCCGGTCGGCGAAGGCCGCGACCTGTGCGTCGAACAGGCCGGTGTCGGTGCCCAGCGACGGGCCGAGCACGAGTACCGGGGCGTCGGCGGGGCCGTCCATGACGGCGTGCAGGCGGGCGGTCATGTGTCCTCCAGGGTGGCGGCGCGGGCGGACTCAAGCGTGAACGTGTGCCGGTCCCAGCCGTCGGCCAGGGGCACCCAGTAGGAGAAGCGCACCCGCTTCTCCCGGTAGCGCCAGCCGGCCTCGGTGCGCACCAGCTCGTCGGTGTAGCGGCCGGCGGCCACGTGCGGGACGCCGTCGACGACGCACGGCTGCCACAGCAGCGAGGTCACCGAGGCGCGGTCGCCGTCCACCTCGATCTCCAGGTTGGACACGTGGTGCCAGAACGCGGTCAGGCCGCCGTCGGCCAGGCCGGCGAAGAAGGCCAGCAGGTCGGCCCGGCCCTCGACCCGGCTCAGGCCGTCGAAGATGCCCTCCGGCGTGAACAGCCCCACCAGCCCCGGCCATTCGCCGTCGTCGAGCAGCCGGCAGTAGCGGGCGTCGAGCGACCGGATCGCCTCGACGTCCTCCAGCCGCCGCAGCCGCTCCTCGATCGTCACCGGGCACCCTCCGGCAGGAAGTCCAAGGAGACGACACCGTCGCCCGCCGGGCCGCCGGCCAGGCGGATCGCGCCGCCAGCCCCGACCACGACCTCCACGCAGACCCGCGCGTCGAGTCTGGTGATCGCGGCGGGGTAGCGGCCCGGTGCCGGCACCGCCGTCCCCGGCGGGACCGCCAGCACGCCGCCGGCCAGCCGGCCCTCGACGCGGTGCGGCCGGCCCAGCACCCGCGCCGCGCCGGCGACGTCACCGGTGGCCAGACATGTGCGGACCTGTGTCGACGAGCACCGCACGCCCTCGGGGGAGAGCAGGTCGACGCCGTCGGCGGTGAAGCCGTGCCGCTGACCGAGCTCGGCGAGGGTGGCGACGTCCCCGGCCCCGCGGGCGCCGAACCGGAAATCGCTGCCGACGATGACGGCGTGGGCATCCAGCGCGTCGACCAGCACCCGCCGGACGAAGTCGTCGGGACACGTGCCGGCGAGCTCGGCGGTGAACGGCAGCACGAGCACCGCATCCACCCCGAGCTCCCCGGCCAGCTCCGCCCGCCGGCCCGGTGTCGACAGCGCGGCGGTGTCGCGCGGTGGGCCGACCACGCGGGCCGGGTGCGGGTCGAACGTGACCAGTACCGTCGGCAGGCCCCGCCCCAGACCCACGGCGACCGCTCGCTCGATGACCCGTACGTGCCCGCGGTGGACGCCGTCGAAGACGCCGATCGTCACCGCGCACGGGCCGAAGCCGGCCGGGACGTCGTCCAGCCCGTGCCAGAGCCGGGCGCCGGTCACGGTCGCCACGGTCATGGATTGGCGGAGAGGGCCGAGGGGTGCTCCGTCAGCGGGGTGACCGCGACGGTCATGAACGGAAACAGCGGCAGGTTCCACAGGATCTCGTGCAGCTCGTCGGAGCTCTCCACGTCGAAGATGCTCACGTTGCTGTACTGGCCGACCACCCGCCACAGGTGCACCCAGGTGCCCGTGCGCTGCAACTCGAGCGCGCGGGCCTTCTCGTTCGCCAGCAGCGTCGCCCGTTCCTCGGGATCGAGGTCGCGGGGCACGGCGACGTCCATGCGGACGTGGAACAGCATGATCAGGTCCTCCTGGATTCAGCGGCGGGTGAAGCGGGCGACGGCGGCCGGGTCGAGCTCGACCCCGAGACCTGGGCCCTCGGGCAGGTGCAGCGCGCCGTCGGCGTAGCGCAGGGGCTCGGTGAGCAGCTCCTCGCGCATGAGCAGCGGGCCGAACAGCTCGCTGCCAAAGCTGACCGCCGGGGTCGAGCAGGCCAGATGGAGGGACGCGACCGTGCCGATCGGCCCCTCGATCGCGGTGCCGCCGTGGCAGGGGATGCCCGCCGCCGCGGCGACGTCGGCGATCTGGCGGGTGTAGCGGAGGCCACCGGACTTGGTCGTCTTGAGCGAGAAGACGTCGGCGGCGCGCAACCTGACCAGCCGCAGTGCGTCCGACGGTGTCCGGAGGCTCTCGTCGGCCATGACCGGGATCGGCAGCGCCGCGTTGATCTCCGCCAGCCACTCGACCTCGGCGCCCGGCACCGGCTGCTCGATGAGATCGACCCCCGCCTCAGCCAGGCGGGGCAGCCAGCGGAGCGAGGTGATGAGGTCCCAGCGGGCGTTGATGTCTACCCGGATGCTCGCGTTGCACGACAGCTTCTCGGCCACCTCGACGATCCGCGCGACGTCGTCCGCGGGATCCTGGGCACCCATCTTGAGCTTGAAGCTGGAGTGCAACCCGGCGTCCAGCTTGGCCTGCGCCTCCTCGACGACCTCGGACGCCGACTCGGTGCCCAGCGCCCACGTCACCGGGATCGAGGTGCGGGCGAGACCGCCGAGCAGCGTGTGCACCGGCACGCCGAGGCTGCGGGCCCACGCGTCGTGCAGGGCCACCTCGACGGCGGCCTTCGCGTAGAGGTTGGCGGCGACGACGTCGTTGATCGCCTGCTGGATGCCGGGGATGTCGTCGACGCGGCGGCCGATCAGGAGCGGCGCGATGTACCGCTCGATGATCAGCTGCATCGTCTCGACCGACTCGCCGCCCCACCACGGCCCGCCGGGGACGACGCCTTCCCCGATGCCCGAGACGCCGCCGCGGGTCGTGAGGGTGACCAGCAGCAGCGGCTGGGCGTCCATGCCGGTGCGCGCGAACCGGTGTGGTCGCCGCAGGGGGACGTCGAGGATCGCGGTGCTGACTCGTTCGATGTGCAGGTCGTTCACGGGGCAGCCCTCCGAGCAGGAGCGGGCATCAGGACGTGCGGGCCGGGAAGTGCAAGATCTCCAGGCCGCCCGTGGCGAAGTTCGGGATGTCGGCCTGGGCCGCGGCGCCCTCCGGCGAGGCCAGGGCCGCGGCCATGTCCTCGGGCGAGTCGAAGTCGGCCTCGAAGACGGCGGTGAAGGCGGGCTCGCCCTCGGCTGCGGCGACGGCGAGGCTGTAGCGCGCGGCCCGCACGCCGGGCAGCTTCTGCGCCAGCGGCAGGTGGACCTGCTCGTAGTACCGGTTGAACGCCTCGCGGTCGGCCGGGGGGCGGTACAGGACCATCAGGGTGTGCATCGGGGGAGCGCCTCTCGTTCGGGGATTCAGCTGGCGGTGGCGAGGGGGGCACCGGCGGCCGCGAGGTCGGCGGCGTCGGTGAACTCCTCTTTGAAGACCAGTCGGGGGGCCATCCGGCGGCGCTTGAGCACCTTCCCGGCGGCCTCGACCATGGCGGGCGGCCCGCAGAGGTAGGCCGACATGCCCTTGCAACTCTCGAAGTCCTCCAGGACGACGTCGGTGACCATGCCGCTCGCGCCGTCCCACTGCTGTTCGGACAGGCATGGCCGGTAGTGGAAGTGCGGGTGCTCGGCGTCGAGCGCGCGGAACAGGTCGCCGTCGTAGAGATCGGCCTCGGTGCGCCCGCCGTGGTACAGGTACAGCTCGGGCACCAGCCCCTCGGCCAGCGCGTGCAGCACCATGGACTTCATCGGAGCGAGGCCGGTGCCCCCGGCGATCAGGATCGCCGGCTCCTCCTGGGGACGGGAGATCCCGAAGACGCCCAGCGGCCCACGGACAGCGACCGCGTCGCCGACGGCCAGCGAGGCGAAGACCCACCCGTCGGTGGCGATGCCGCCGGGGGTCCGCCGGACGTGGAACTCCAGCCGGTGGGTCTCCGAGGGCGGATTGGCCATCGAGTACTGCCGCCACACGTCGGTGCCGGGAACCCGCAGCTCGGCGTACTGCCCGGCGTTGAACGGCATCGCCTCGGTCAGCTCGACCACGACGCGACGGGTGTCCCGGGCGATGTCCTCCAGCACGGCGACGCTGCCGGTGAGGTCGCGGAGCGGGTGCCGGACGACGCCGTCGTCGCTCACCTCGGCCAGCGGCTCGACCAGCAGGTCCGACCGCGGCGTCGCCTGGCACGCCAGGGCGATCCCCTGCTCGCGCTCCTCCGGGGTGAGGGTGAACGCCGGAGCGTTCCCGTGCTCGACCTCCCCGTCGAGCACCCGGAGCTTGCAGCTGCCGCAAGTGCCCTGCGTGCAGCCGTGCGGCAGCCAGACGTTGTCACGGAGGTAGGCGTCCAGGACGGACTGGTCGCTGCGGCAGCTGGTCACTCTGCCCAGCGTCTGCAGTCGGACGGTGTGCCCAGTCATGTCAGCTCAGACCTCCCAGTTCGCGTGGAGTTCGATCGGCCCGCGGAAGCCCCAGCCCCAGAAGTCGATCTCCTTGGTCTCGTCCCGCTCGAGGTTGGGGATGGTCTCGAAGAGCTCCTCGAGCCCGATCCGGCACACCTCGCTGGCGAAGTAGATGCCCGCGCAGCCGTGCTTGCCGGCGCCGAAGGCCATGTGCGGGACGGGGGCGCGGTCGAGGTCGTAGTCCGACGGCGCGTCGTAGGCGTTCGCGTCGTGGTTGGCCGAGCCGTAGGACAGCATCACGACCGAGCCCGCGGGCAGGAAGGTGCCGGCGACAGTGGTGTCGACCTTGTTGACCCGGGCGACGGCCGACCAGATGGGCGAGGTCCAGCGCAGGCTCTCGGTGATCGCCCGGCGGATCAGCTTGGGGTCGTCGACGACGCGCTCGAACTGGTCGGGTCGGGTCCAGAGGCCGGCGATGGTGGAGGCCATCGCGTGACCGGGCTCCTGCATGGCGCCGAGCAGGAAGACGAACACGGTCGGGTAGATCTTCTCGCGGTCCCGGGTCTGGCCCTCGGGCATGCCGTCGTGCAGCCAGTGGGACAGGGCGCTGTCGTCGGGTTCGACCGTCCACTTGTCCAGCAGCGGGTCGAGCACGGCCCGGATCTCGGCGCGCGCCTCGTCACCGGGGATGAAGCCGTCCGGGTTGGCGAACTCGCCGTTCTCGTCCACCGCCGCGTTGGTGAACGAGACGTTCAGCTTGTGGAACCACTCCCGCAGCTTGTCCGAGCTGACCGACTGCAGCCCCATGAGGTCACCCAGGGCGCGGACGCTCACCGGCTCGCAGAACTGGGCCACCAGGTCGGCGTGCCCGTCGTTCTCGAAGGCCTCGACGTAGCGCTTGGCGATGGGGCGGACGAGCCTGTCGACGTACCGGTCGACCTCACTGGGCTGCAGCGCCGGGTCGACCATCCCCCGGAGCTCGTCGTGCTCGGGGCCGTTGACGTTGAGCACCGCGGGGTGCCCGAAGGTGCGGCCGCCGGCCGGGCTGATCACGCCGTCCCAGATGTCGCTCTGCGATCCGATCTCCTGGCAGGCCGCCCTCGTCGAGGCGATGTGGAGGCCGAGCGCGGGGACGAAGGCCACCGGGGCCTCGCGGCGCAGCCGCTCGTAGAACGGGTAGGGGTCCTTCTCGAGCTCGGCCATGGTGATCTCGGCGATCCAGGCGGGCGTGTCGGTCACTGCGGTCACGCGGGGGTTCCTCCTCGTACGTCGTTGCCGATGGGGTGGGGGGTGGGCCGTCGGCCCCCGTGCAGGCTGCGGCCTCCGGTCGCTGGGTGACCGGAGGCCGCAGCAGGACGGTCGGTCAGGCGCGCTCGAGCTCGAAGTCGTACGTCGACTTCACCGTGCCGTCGCCCTGGTCCTGGGGGTCGAGCACCAGTTCGGGCTTGACCGCCTCGGCGACGTCGCTCTCCAGGTACTCGCCACCCTGGAAGTAGAGCTGGGTGGTGATCGGCCGGTGTCCGGGCGCGCGCACGATGAGGTGCAGGTGCGCCGGACGCCACGGGTGCCAGCCGGCGGCGGTGATCAGCTTGCCGGTCGGTCCGTCGGTCGGGATCTGGTACGGCGCGGGCTGGATCGTCCGGATCTCGAACCGGCCCTCCTCGTCGGTGGTGACGACGCCGCGCAGGTTGCCCTCGGGCAGGTGGGGGGCGAAGCCGGAGTAGTAGCCCTCGCTGTCGGCCTGCCAGATGTCGACCTCGGCGCCACCCAGGGGCGTGCCGTCGATGTCGCGGACCTGGCCGGCGAAGACCAGCGGCGTCCCCTTCTCGTCGTCCCGCATCGGGAGCGTGGCCTTCGCGGGCAGCGACTTCGCGGCCGGCAGGTAGTAGGGCCCGAGGATCGTGCCCTTGCTGCCCTGCTGCGCCTCCGACGTCACCTCCTCGACGACGTGCTCGACGAAGACGTCGAGGAACAGCGGCCATTCGCCGCCCTCGCCGACCTCGATGAGCCAGGCCTTGGCGGCCTGGAACTCCGGATAGGTCACCTTGTGCTCGCGGATGGCGCCGTGGACGCCCTGCAGCACGCCCCGGACGACGGCGCTGATGCGCTCGGGGGAGACGTCGGCGGCCTCGTGCTGGGCGGATCGGAACGCCTCGGTGGCGTTGGCGCCGGAACCGGCGGCGGTGGGGCTGGATTCGACGGTGGTCATGGGTTGCTCCTCGTTGAGTGGAGGCGGGCCGCCCGGCCCGCGGGGTTCAGCGGCGGTTGCGGAAGTACGAGACGTCGTCGTTGCCGATGAGGTCGGGCACCGTCCAGCCGTCGAGGTCGTACTCGGAGAGGCACTGCTCGGCCAGGCCCTTCATGGCGCCGGTGGTGCCCTGGGCCTCGGCGGCGAAGAGCAGTTCGGCCTTCACGCCCTCGTGGTTGCCGGAGTAGTTTCGCTCGTACAGCTCGTGCCGGCCGCCGAACTCGGTGCCGACCGAGTCCCAGAGGGCCTTCATGAGCTTGACCCGGTCGACGGCCTCGATGCCGTTGGAGCCGCGCACGTACTTGTCCAGGTAAGGCCGGATCTCTGGAGTCTTGAAGTCCAGCGAGTGCGAGTTCAGGTAGATCAGCCCGCTGGCGACGTCGGACTCGATGATCTCCTTCACCCGCGGATAGCCCTGGATCATGAACATCCGGTAGGTCAGGCCGTAGTCGAGCTTGGGCAGCATGGTGCCGCCGACCCACTCGTCGGGGTTGTGGATCATGGCGTCGCTCAGCGCCCAGAAGATGTTCCGCCAGCCGATGACCTCACCGACGCGGGTCTGCACGCCGCGGAAGTCCTTGCTGCCGGTGATCTCCAGCGCCTTGAGCAGCAGGCCCGCGATGAAGTCGAGCTTGACTGCGAGGCGGGTGCAGCCGTGCAGGGTGAAGCGGGGGAGGAACCCGGACGCCGGGAAGAACCCGTTGATCTTCTCCACGTCGCCGTAGAGGAAGACGTTCTCCCACGGGACCAGGACCTTGTCGAACACGAAGATCGTGTCGTTCTCGTCCATCCGGCTCGACAGCGGATAGTCGAACGGACTGCCCATCACCGCGGCCTGCTGGCTGTACGAGGCCCGGCAGATCAGCTTCACGCCCGGTGCGTCCATCGGCACCGTGCAGATCAGCGAGTACTCCTTCTTCTTGATCGGGAGTCCGTAGTGGGCGATGAAGTTGTAGTTGGTGATCGCTGAGCCGGTCGCCACGACCTTGGCCCCGGACACGATCAGCCCCGCATCGGTCTCCTTCTCCACCTTCATGAAGACGTCGCCGACCTCGTCCGGCGGGAGGTTGCGGTCCACCGGCGGGTTGATGATCGCGTGGTTCCAGTAGAGGACCTTTTCCTGAGACTCCTTGTACCAGCGCTTCGCGTTTGCCTCGTAGGGCGCGTAGAACTCGCTGTTCGCGCCCAGGGTGCCGAGGAAAGCGGCCTTGTAGTCGGGGGCCCGGCCCATCCAGCCGTAGGACATCCGGGCCCAGGTCGCGATCGCGTCCCGGTCGCGGACCATGTCCTCCACCGAGTGCGGTGCGCGGAAGAACGGGTGCGTGACGCCGCCGCTGCCGGTGTCGGTCGGCGTCGTCACCTTGTCCTTGACCGCGGGGTCGTGCATCGAGTCGTAGAGCCGCGCGGTCATCCGGATCGGGTTGCGGAAGGCCGGGTGCGTAGTGACGTCCTCGACCCGCTCGCCGTAGATCCAGACCTCGCGGTCGTCGCGGAGGCTCTCGATGTACTCGTCCCCGGTCATGGGACGGGTGGCGGTGGGGGCATCGGGATCGGGCGCGCCCTCGGCGGTCGTGCGCGGGCCGACGACTTCTTGCTCTTTTTCCAGTGTCACAGGGGAACCCTTCTTCGGCGGTGGAGTCGGGTGCTGCGGTGGTGCGGGCCGTGCCCCGCTCAGGAGGCGGCGCGGTGCTTGTGGGCGTGGAGCGGGGTGAAGGTGGTCGAGGCGTCGAACCAGCCCAGTTCCGGGCAGTCCATGGACCCGGCCCAGTGGATGCCGGTCGCCGGGGCGGCCAGCTCGCGGAAGCGGCCGCTGAAGAAGACGAGGGGCTCCTCGTCGCCGACCTGAAGGTCGGCGACCTCGCCGATGACGATCAGATGGTCGCCACCGTCGTAGGTGCGCCACGGCCGGCACGAGATGGTCGCCGCATTGCCCACGAGAACGGGGGCGGTCGGACCCTCGGCCCATTCCGGCTCGGGGGATTGTGGCCGCCCCGCGAAGTGCCACGCCGTGTCCAGCTGCGCCGAGGACAGGACGTTGACCGCGAACGGCGCGTCCTCCAGGTAGCCGCAGGCCTTCGACTGCCGGGTGAGCGTCACCTGGCACAGGGCCGGTTCGAGGGAGACGGCGGTGAACGCGTTGACGGTGGCCCCGTGGGGGAGGCCGTCGTCCTTGGCACAGGTGACCACGGTGACGCCGGTCGCGAAGCGGCCGAAGGCGGTGCGGATCGTGCGGGGGTCGAGCATCGGGGGATCTCCTCGTCGAGGTCGCCGGCCGTGCCTGCAGGTTCCTGTCGTCTGCCCGCTATGCGTACAGTATGACCGCAGCGCGTGCAGGAAGTGTGCTGTGCGTCACCCGGCACGTCAACCCCTCCGGTGCAGGAAGATGAGGCCGATGGCCATCGCAGACGACTCCACCGGCGAGTCCCCCCAGGTCGACCGCGATCACGTGCAGAGCCTGGAGCGTGGGATCGCCGTCCTGCTCGCCTTCGACGAGGAGCATCCCGAGCCGACGCTGGCCGAGCTGGCGCAGATCACCGGCTTCTCGCGCCCGGCGGTGCGGCGCTTCCTGATCACGCTGGAGCGGATGGGGTACGTGCGCGGGTCCGGGGGCCGCTGGTCGCTGACCCCCCGCGTACTTGCGATCGGCCAGCACTACACGGCCTCGCACGCGCTGATCGAGCTGGCCCAGCCGCACCTGCTGCGCCTGGCGGAGGAGACCCACGAGTCGGCCTCGCTGGCGACGCTGGACGGCGACGAGGTCGTCTACGTCGCCCGCGTGCCGGTGCGCCGGATCATGAGCATCAACGTCTCGGTGGGCACCCGTGTGCCGGCGCACGCGACGTCGATGGGCCGGGTGCTGCTGGCCTGGGCGCCCGTACCCGTGGTCGATTCGGTGCTCAACCGGCGGCCCCTGCGGCCGATCACTCCGCGGACGGTGACCGATCCGTCCGCCCTGCGCGCCGAGCTCGCCCGCGTCCGGGCCGACGGCTGGAGCATCGTCGACGAGGAGCTCGAGCTAGGCCTGCTGTCAGCGTCGGCCCCGGTGCGCGACCGCACCGGCCAGGTGGTCGCCGCGCTGGCATCCTCCACCTCCGCGGGCCGGTCGAGCCGCGGCGAGCTGGAGCGGAACGTCGTCCCGCTGCTGGTGGAGACCGCCGAGCGGATCACCGCCGACCTCGGCCGGCGCTGACGGCGGGGCCTGGCGACATGGCCGGATCTCGCCGGAAGGGGACGGCGGTGAGCGGGCCGCACGGCCCCGCCGCGATGGCTCATCTCGGAAGGGAACCCACGCAGACCTCGGTGGGCGTCGAAGCCGTGGCCGAGCCGCCCGCGGCGTGGGCACACCCCATGAATGGTGTGAGACACACCGTGTCACTGCTGAACGTCGGCTCCCCACGGTCCTCTACGCGGACGGTCGTCTCGGCGCGAAGATCAGCACGGCGGTCCGGGCGTCGTGGAGGTCGGAGCGACGCCCGCAGAGGCGTGTGCAAACCCGCGTCGATTCGTGTGCAACTCGAACAGGTCATCGCCATTCGTGGGCATGGACCTGCGGGTTTGCTTTTCGCCAGGCTCCCACTCCTTGACCAGGCCGTTCTCCCACCGGGAAAGCCGCCTGAGTCGTGGTGGTGCCGGCATGGGGGCCACTGGGGCAGCGTGGCGCGTTCGTGGTCAGCGATCGCGCCAACGCGCGGCTCGATCCAACGCCGCAAGACTGCGGTTGGATCGACCGACGAGCGGCGAAGGTCTCCAGGTCGATGCACGCCTTGGGGCCGTACGCGATTCCCACGCCCCGTTGCGCCATCGTCACGACCGAGTGCCAGTCGGTGACTTCGAGCCGGACGTCGCGATGCAGTCCCCGCTCCTCGAGCAGGCGATCGAAGAGGGCACGGGACCACCACCCGCGGGCCAGGTCGATGAGGGGCTCGTCCATCAGTTCCCGTGGATCGAGGTCCCGCGCCCCGGCGAGACGATGGCCGGCCGGGCACACGGCCACCAGCGGGGTGGAGTAGAGCTTCTCGAAGCGCAGCGTGCGCCCGACCTGCGGGGGCAGCGGGGCGATGGCGAAGTCGGGCTCTCCATCGGCAACGAGCTGCACCGCCTCCTGCGTGCCGGCGGGGACGAGGCGCAGGTCCACGCCCGGGTGCCCCTCGCGGAACGCGCTGATGGTCGGGCTCATGTCGAGTTCGCGGGGCAGCGGCACGGTGGCGACGCGCACCGAGCCGCGCAGCAGCCCTTCGACCTCCGCGACGGCGTCCTGTGCACGGTCGACATCGCGCAGTACCGCGCGGGCGGGGTCCAGGAACGCCCGGCCCGCGTCGGTCAGCTCGGCTCCGCGGTGACCGCGGACGAAGAGCTCGGTGCCGAGCTCGCGCTCCAGGGACAGCAGCGACGCCGAGAGGCTGGACTGCACCATGTACACGCGGGCGGCGGCACGGGTGAACGAGCCCTCCTCCACGACGGCGAGGAAGTGCTCGAGCTGCCTCAGCTCCACGGCAGGACAGGTCGACGGAGGACGGCCACCGGAGACGGAGACGCCTGCGGATTCGCTGACCATCGTCGACCCGCACGATGAGTGACCGGCGGCCGCGGTCGACCGGCAGGCACGCCCTTCGCGGGGTGCTCGCCAGGGGTGCGTCCGCCGGTCACGCCCCGAGCATCGACGGCCAGCGCCTGCCGCGGTATGGGCGAAGTGTCACGATCAGCTGGACGGGGCGTCCGTCCTGCGCAGCAGATGGATGAGCTGCTGCTGCGATCCGACGCGCAGTTTGCGGAACACGGCCGAGAGATGGTTGCGCACCGTGCTGGGGCTCAGGAACAGCGACTCGGCGATCGCCGGCACCCGGTCACCGTTCATCAGCCGCATCACGATCTCCAACTCGCGCCCGGACAGCCGGCCCAGCCCCGGATCCGCAGGCAGTTCCGCGGCCATCCGTGACGCGGTGGCCGACCGCAGGACCTCGTCGAACTGCCACAACGCTTGTTTCATGCCCAGCGCGGAGGTCAGCGCGTCGGCGGATTCCTCGTCCACCAACGCGAAGGCGGAGCTCGGTGAGGGCTCCATCGGCAGCAGCAGCAGCTGGCAGCGGCTCGCGCGGAAGCCGAACAGCTGCGGGCGCACCGAGAGGCTCGTGCCCAGGCCGGTGTCGGCACCGCGCGCCAGCGCCTGCAACAGCGGCCGCGCATCGGGCGAATCGATAAGCCTGAACAGTGACTGGCCCACCACGTCTGCCGCTCGGTGGTCCAGCAGCGCGGCGACGTCCGTGCTGACGCGATCCACCGTCAGATGCGCATCGGTCGAGCCGACGACCGCCTCGGCGGTCGCTCCCTCCGGTCGCCGCAGCGCCTCTCCGATGGCCGCGGGGTCGGGCAGCAGTTTCGCGAGCGCGAACCTGCGTCTCTCCTGTCCGTCCACCACGCGGATCCACACGGTCACCGGGACCGTCCGGTCGCCGTGGTGAATGGTGCGCCGCGCCTCGTAGCCGTCCAGGCGCCCGGATACCATCAGGTCGAGCGCGCCGGTCGGCTCGTCGGCGGCGAAGTCCTCGAGGCTTCGGCCCACCGGCGAACCGCCGTCCGGGCACAACAGGCGTTCGGCCACACCGCTCACGGCCAGGATCTGCTCGGACGGCACCGCGAGCAGCAACGAAGGCAACGGGCAGTTCGTCACCACGTCGAGCACCGCCTCGGGCGGTCCATCGCCGGCTGCGGGGAGCGACGGCCGTCTGCCGTCGGATCGGTGCACGACCACCTTTCGCGGGACGTCCCCTGCAGCATGGCACCTAGTCCGGACCAGCGGTGCCCGGCGTCGCGGCGGCGGGAAACGATCGTCTTGGTGCAGCAGCAGGCAGGGGAGACCCCGGCACCGTGGACAGCGAGGGTATGCACGAAGGGCTCGTCGCGGAGACGGCGATCAGAAGCTCGCTGGTTGCAGTTGCGGTTGCAGTTGACGTCGTTCGCGGTTGTCCCCGGGTGGTCACGGCAGTCCGAACGTCCAGGTCAATGGCATTACGGAACCGCAGTGAACCGACCTGAACGCGAACATGACGGCCTGGCAGTGTGGGGGTCAGGGGTTCGAGTCCCCTCAGCTCCACCCGATCGACCAGGCCGCCCCTCCCACTGGGAGGGGTGGCCTGGTCGCTTTCCGGAAGCCGTCGTGGCGCCTGGCCCCTTCGGGTGAGGGCCGGCCCCGAAGTGGCTCCGATCCGGCCCGGCTCGGTTCACCCTGGACGCATGACCTGCGACGACTGCCTCGAGCTGGCCGACTTCTGCCGCTGCCACTCCCGGCCCTGGTGGCGCCGGCGCGGCTGACGCGCCCGCTCAGCCCAGCGCGTCGGAGACGACGTCGGCCAGCACCCGCGTGCCCTCGGCCGAGGGGTGGGTGCCGTCGTCGCTCATCCCGTCGGCGAAGGTGCCGTCCGGGTCGGCCAGCGGCGTCCAGAAGTCCAGCAGTGCCACGCCGCGCTCGTCCGCCCACGCGCGCAGCCGCTCGTTGAGGGCTGCGGTCTCCCCGGGGAACTCGTCGCTGGGAGGCAGGGTGGCGAAGACGGGGGTCGCCCCGCCCGCCTCGACCTCCTCGGCGATCTGCGTCAGCGTGCCGATCGTCCCGTCGGCGCGCCCCTGGCGGACGTCGTTGGTGCCGGCGAGCACGAGCACCGTGGCCGGGCGCGGCTCGAGCGCGTCGGGCACCCGGGCCAGGATCTCGTCGCTCCGCTCCCCGTCGACCCCGAAGTTGCCGCCGTAGGTGACGGGGGAGTCCTCGCGGCAGGCGAGCACGTCGGCGTACGAGTCGTCGACCCCGATGGCCAGCGCGTCGACGTGGCTCCCGGCGGTGATCGAGTCGCCGAGGGCCACGGTGCCGCCCGGCTCGTCGGACGGGGACAGGAAGCACTCGAAGTGCAGGACGGCGTGGGCCAGCCGGTTGCCCGGGCTGTTGCGGACGAGCACCGAGCCCGCGAGGGCGACGATCACGACGGCGACGAGCGCCTGGACCACGCGTCCCGGAGCCATGGGCTCGACGGTAGCCCGTGCCCGCCGGGCGACACGCCGCCGCCGCTACCTGTGTGACCTGCGTAACCGGGAACCGGCTGGCGCGTTGATCCGCGCACACCGCCCCCACCCGATCTGGAGGAGACGTGCGCCGTCTCGCTACCTGCATCCTGGCCGCCGTCGCGGTCCTCACCGGCGTCGTCGTCGCGCCGCCGGCCCAGGCCCTGCCGGCCCCGGTGCGCTACGTCGCCCTCGGTGACTCCTACAGCGCGGCCTCCGGCGTCCTGCCGCCGGACCTCACCGCGCCGCCGCAGTGCCTCCGCTCGACCCGCAACTACCCGCACGTCATCGCCGCGGCGATCGGCGCCCGGCTCACCGACGTCACCTGCGGCGGCGCCGAGACCGCCGACTTCTTCACCGAGCAGCACCCGGGCGTGGCCCCGCAGCTGGCGGCGCTGAGCCGCGACACCCAGCTGGTGACCATGACCATCGGCGGCAACGACAGCGGCGTCTTCATCAACTCGGTGCTCGCCTGCAGCAGCGCCGGCCTCGCCACGCTCGGCCAGGGCAGCCCGTGCAAGGACCGGTACGGCAGCTCGTTCACCGACACCGTGCGCAGCACGACGTTCCCGGCGCTGGTGGAGGCGCTCCGGGCCGTGCGGACGGCGGCACCGAACGCCCGCGTCGCGATCCTCGGCTACCCCTGGATCGTGCCGGCCAGCGGTGGGTGCTTCGACCGCATGACCATCGCCGAGGGCGACATCCCCTACCTGCGCGACCTCCAGGCGACGCTGAACGACGTGGTGCGGCGGGCGGCGTCCCTGTCCGGCGTCACCTTCGTCGACCTCAGCCGCGTCTCCGACGGCCACGACGCCTGCCAGCCGATCGGCGTCCGGTGGATCGAGCCGGTCCTGCAGGGCCTCAACCCGGTGATCGTGCACCCCAACGCGCTCGGCGAGGCGGAGATGGCCGCGCGCACCATGGCGGTGCTGCGGCTCGACCGCGGCTGAGCCTGAATCCACCGGTCCTGAGCGGGTGATCGGTGTGGCAACGAGAAGAGGGTGCTTCTGAGCTGGACGATCACGGTTACCAGGCCAAGATCG
>NZ_SSXB01000050.1:0-28740 GCF_021698995.1 Blastococcus sp. KM273129
CAGGCTGGCTGCACCAGTACAACCACCACCGGCCCCACACAGCTCTGGGCAACCTCCCGCCCATCACCGGCTGCAGCAACGTCCCCGATCAGTACAGCTAGACGTCCCGCCGCACCAGCACCGCGAGGCCCAGGAGCCAGGCCGCCAACGCCCAGCCGCCGGCCACCAGCAGCCCCGTCTGCCAGGAGGTGGCCACCGACAGGAACGCGTCCTCCCCCACCCGGAAGGCCGGCAGCCGGCGCGAGATGCGCAGGCTGAGCTCGGTACCGGCGATCGCCAGCACCGGGGGGAGCACCAGGACGAGCGCGAGGACGGCGCCGAGCGCCCCGGCCGTCGAGCGCAGCAGCGCGGCGGCGCCGACCGCCAGCACCGCGGTCAGCGCCGCGCCCACGACCTGCAGCCACAGCTGGCGCAGCACGTCGGGGTCGGTGGGCGGGATCCCGCCGGGGACCGCGGTGAGCCGGCTCGCGGCCAGCAGGCACCCGGCGGCCACCAGCGCGGTGAGCAGCACGCTCCAGCCGGCGACGACGATGGTCTTGGCCAGGAGCACCCGACCGCGGCGCGGGACCGCGGTGAAGGTGACCAGCGCCAGGCCGGTGCGGAACTCGGCGCTGACGACCAGCACCGCGAGGACCACGAGCGGCACCGACCCGAAGCCGAAGCCGGTGAGCGCCGAGCTGACGGCGAGGTCCGCGCGCGGCGCCGACTGCGTCGTCGCCGCCGCGAGCCAGCCGGCGCCGCCGGCCAGGAGCACGAAGAGGCCCGAGCACCACCACGTGGAGCGGGTCGAGCGGAGCTTGGTCCACTCGCCGGCGAGCACCGCCCGCAACGGGACGCCGCTCACGGGGCGACCGCCCGGTACTCCACGTCGTCCCCGGTCAGGGCCAGGTAGGCATCCTCCAGGGAGCCGGTGACCGGGCTGAGCTCGTGCAGCCGGACGCCGATGCCGTGCGCGAGGTCGCCGACGTCGGCGGCGGCCAGCCCGTCGATGCGCAGCGCCCCGTCGATCTCCAGCTCGACGTGCCCGCCGGCGCGCTGCACCGCCGACGCCAGCACGGGCGCCTGCGGGCTGCGCACCCGGACGGCGGTGTGCGCGCCGAGGAGGTCGGCCATCGGGACGTCGGCGAGCAGCCGGCCCCGGCCGAGGACGACGAGGTGGTCGGCCGTCTCCTGCATCTCGCTCATCAGGTGGCTGGACACCAGCACCGTCCGCCCCTCGTCCGCGAGGTCGCGCAGCAGCTCGCGCACCCAGCGGATGCCCTCGGGGTCCAGGCCGTTGACCGGTTCGTCGAGGAGCAGCACCTCCGGGTCGCCGAGCAGGGCCGCCGCGATCCCCAGCCGCTGCGCCATGCCGAGGGAGAAGCCGCGCACCCGCTCGTGGGCCACCGGGGCCAGCCCCACCAGCTCGATCACGTCGTCCACCCGGTGCACGGGTAGCCCGTTGCCGCGCGCCAGCGCCAGCAGGTGGGCGTGCGCGGTCCGTCCCGGGTGGCGGGCGCGCGGGTCGACCAGCGCGCCGACCTCCCGCAGCGGGTGGGCCAGGTCGCGGTACGCGCGGCCCCGCACCGTCGCCGTCCCCGCGGTGGGCTGGGCCAGCCCGAGGACGCAGCGGATCGTCGTCGTCTTGCCCGACCCGTTGGGGCCCAGGAAGCCGGTGACCCGGCCCGGCTCCACGGTGACGGTGAGCCGGTCGACCGCCACCCGGGCGCGGTAGCGCTTGGTCAGGCCGCGGAGCTCGATCACGCCGCCAGGATGGCCGACGCCCGCCGCACCCGGTGGCGGCGCCCCTACCGGCCGCGGGCGACGGCGGCGCGCTCCCGCTCGATCAGGTCCTTGCTGCGCACCAGCCGGATCAACGTCACCACGAGCAGCCCCCCGGCCATGTTGAGCAGCACGGTGTACCAGAACCAGGCCAGCCAGTCCCCGTAGCCGAACGGGGCGCCGACGTGGAGGGCCCCGAAGATCAGCAGCGAGTCGAGGATCGAGTGGAAGAGCATGAGCCCGGCCAGCAGGAAGCCGCCGATCACCGATGCGACGATCTTGCCGCCCTCGGAGTGCGCGCCGTGCTGCATGCGCGTCATGAGCGTGATGACGCTGCCGCCCAGGAACGCCAGGGCGACCGACTGCAGGTCCAGCGGCGCCTCCACGAAGTGCCGCGCCGACTCCAGCGCGACGTCGGCCAGGTCGGGGAAGCCCTGCACGACCAGCCACATCACCAGCCAGCCGCCGACGAGGTTCGCGACGAGGGTCCCGATCCACAGCTTGGCCAGCTGCCCGCCGCTGGCGCGTCGGGCGAACACGGCCGTGACGGGCACCAGGAAGCCCTCGGTGAACAGCTCGCTGCGTCCCAGCATGAGGGCGACGAAGCCGATGCTGAACGCCAGCCCGGCGAGCAGCTCGCTGCCGGTCGCCTCGAGCACGGCCAGGAGGGCCAGCACGCCGACGGCCACCTCCAGCCCCCCGGCCAGCCCGGTGGCCAGCACCTCCCGCCAGCGGCGGTGCAGCCGCTGCGCGCCCTCGCTGACGATCTTGTCGAACGCCTCGGCGATCTCGTCCTCGGCCGGGGCGTCGGTCTCCCCCAGCTCGGCGCGCGTGCGCTCCTCGTCCTGGTCCTGCACGGCTCCTCCTCGACGTCCGGGGCACCGGGACCGGGAACGGGCGGCACGTCCTCCCGCGCCCCTACCCGGAGCGCCGCCGGCCACACCGCCCGGCACCCGCGGCATGGGGCGCACCCATGACACGCGTCACGGGTGGGCCGTGCGGAGGGCGCCGCAGGTCGTGAACGACGGCACCCGACCCGGCTCCGTCGGGGCGGCAGGGTCGGAGGTGCGTCCGGAGGACCGGCCCGACGGTGGCCGGCGGACGCACCGAGGAGGGCCCGTGACCGACGTCCACGCGCAACCCGGCCGGCGGCCGACGCACCCCCGCGGGGACGTGCCCGCCGTCGAGGTCACCGACCTGCGGCGCCGGTACGGCGACTTCGAGGCGGTGCGCGGCATCTCCTTCGAGGTGCGCCCCGGCGAGGTGTTCGCGCTGCTCGGCGTGAACGGCGCCGGCAAGACCTCCGCGCTGGAGGTGCTGGAGGGCCTGGCGCGCCCCGACGGCGGGACGGTGCGGATCCTGGGCGCCGACCCCCTCCGGCAGCACGCCGCGGTCCGGCCGCACCTGGGGGTGCTGCTGCAGTCGAGCGGGCTGCCGGGCGACCTCACCGTCGCCGAGACGGTGACCACCTGGGCGCGGACGCTGACCCGCCCGCGCCCGGTCGAGGAGGCCCTGGCGCAGGTCGGCATGGGAGACCGCGCCGACGTCCGGGTGCGCAGCCTCTCCGGCGGCGAACGGCGCCGGCTGGACCTCGCGCTGGCCCTGCTGGGGCGCCCGCGGGTGCTGGTGCTCGACGAGCCGACCACCGGACTGGACCCGGAGAGCCGCCGCACCGTCTGGTCGCTGGTCCGGGAGATGGTGCGGGGCGGCACGGCCGTGGTGCTCACCACCCACCACCTCGAGGAGGCCGAGGAGCTCGCCGACCGCATCGCGATCCTGCGCGCCGGCCGGATCGAGCTGGAGGGCACCCCGGAGGAGATCACCGCGACGCAGCCGGCCACCGTCCGCTTCACCCTCGGGCCGGCCGCGCCCCCGCTGCCGGCGCTGCCCGGCGTGCGCCTGGTCGAGCCCGCGCCCCGCGTGGAGCTGCACACCCGCGACCTGCAGCCGGCGCTCACCGCCCTGCTCGGCTGGGCCGCCGCCGAGGACGTCGCCCTGGGTGGGCTCCAGGCGCGGTCGGCCTCCCTGGAGCAGGCGTTCCTCGCCGTCGCCGACGGCGACCCCACCACCCACCCGACCCGCCTCGAGACCGGGAGCACCCGATGACCACCGCCACGACCACCGCTCCGCCCGCCACCGGGCCGAGCCGCACCCGCCGCACGCTCGCGCTCGCCGGCGCGGAGACCAGGCTGTTCCTCCGCAACCGCACCGCGGTCGTGAACTCGGTGCTGCTGCCGCTCCTGCTGGTGGCCGCCGTGCCCGCGCTCGGCGTCGGGGGAGGTGAGGTCGCCGTGGGCCCGCGGCTGCTGGTCAGCGCCATCGGCGTGATGCTGGTCTTCCTGACCTACTACAACCTGCTCACCACGTTCGTCGCCCGCCGCCAGGAGCTGGTGCTGCAGCGGATGCGCACCGGCGAGCTGACCGGCACCGAGGTGGTCCTCGGGATCGCCGCCCCGACGCTGCTGGTCACCGTCGGCCAGGTGGCGCTGGTCGGGATCGGGGTCGCCGTCCTCGGGGAGTGGTCGGCGCCGGTCGACGTCGTCCTGCCGCTGGTCGCGCTCGTCGGCGGCGCGGCGCTCATGCTGCTGCTGGCGGCGGCGAGCACCGCGTTCACCCGCACCTCCGAGAGCGCCCAGATCACCGCCCTGCCGTTCCTGGTGGTGTCCTCCTCGCTGTGCGGGGTGTTCTTCCCCCTCTCCGTGCTGCCCGACGTGCTCGCCACCGCGGCCCGGATGCTGCCGCTGACCCCGGTGGTCGAGCTCGCCCAGCTGGGCCTGGCCGGCACCACCTGGGACGGCCAGGGGGTCGGGTGGGCCGGCGCGTGGACCGAGGCCCTGGTCCCGCTGGCGGTGCTCGCCGCATGGCTCGGCATCGGCGCCTCGCTCGCCCGGCGCTGGTTCCGCTGGGCGCCGCGGCGGTGAGCGGGGGCGCCCCGGGGCGGTGCGGCAGCATGGCGGCGTGCCGACCGTGATGCGCTGGTGGAGGAGCCGCTCCGACGCCGAGCGCATCGAGCTCTACACCCGGTGGTCCTTCTACACGTTCCTCGGGGCGGTGCCGCTGTTCGCCGTCGGTGTGCTGGGGGCGGCCACCTCCCCCGTGCCCGCCCCCGCCGTCGCCCTGTTCCTCGCGGGCGCCGCCGGCACCGCCGTCGGCGGGGTGGTGGTGACCCGCCGGGGCTTGGCCGCGCACCGCCGGGAGGAGCCGCTCCCCGCCGGGCCGGTGGCCGGCGCGTTCGCGGCGGCCGGCGTGATGGCCGCCGCCGGTGCCTGGGCGTTCCGCACCGGTGACCCCTCCCCCGTCGTGCCGTGGTCGGTGGCGCTGCCCCTCGGCATGGTGCTGACGGCCTGCTCGACGGTCTGGACCACCCGGCAGCTGCTCCCGCACACGCTCGCCATCGGGGTGCTCAGCGGGGTCGCCGCGGGCCTGGACGGGACCCCCGTGGCCGCGGCCGTGACGCAGGGCGTCGTCCTCGCGATCGCGGTGCTCGCGGTGGTGCTCGCCTTCCGCTTCTCGGTGTGGGTGCTCGACGTGGTGCAGGAGATGGCCCGCAGCCGCGGCGTGCAGCTGCAGCTCGCGGTCGCCGAGGAGCGGCTCCGCTTCGCCCGCGACCTGCACGACGTCATGGGTCGCGACCTCTCCACCATCGCGGTGAAGAGCCAGCTCGCCGGCGAGCTGGTGCGCCGCGGCCAGCCGGGGGCCGCCGAGGAGCTGGCCGACATCGCGCGCATCGCCGAGGGGTCGCTGCGCGAGGTGCGCGAGGTGGTGCGGGGGTACCGGTCGGTCGACCTCGCCGGCGAGCTGGCCGGCGCCCGCTCGGTGCTCCGGGCGGCCGGGGTCGCCTGCACCGTCACCGGTGAGGACGCCGGCACCGCGCTGCCCGAGCAGGTGCAGACGGCGTTCGGCTGGGTGGTGCGCGAGGCGGTGACCAACGTGCTGCGGCACAGCCGCGCCACGGAGTGCACGATCACCCTGTCCGTCGCGCCGGAGGAGGTGCAGCTGTCCGTGGTCAACGACGGCACCGGCGACGGCGACCGCGGCTGGGGCAACGGCCTCACCGGGCTGGCCGAGCGGCTGGCCGGGCTGGACGGCCGACTGCGCGCCCACGCGGCGGACGGCCGGTTCCTGCTGGCGGCGACGCTGCCGAGGGCCGTCGCGGGGGTGGCGCGGTGATCCGCGTGCTCCTGGCCGACGACGAGAACCTGATCCGCTCGGCGCTGGCCGCTCTCCTTGCCCTGGAGGAGGACCTGTCGGTCGTCGCCGAGGCCGCCTCGGCCGCGGAGGCGCTCGCGATGGCCCGGGCGCACGCGCCGGACGTCGCCGTCCTCGACCTCCAGCTGCCCGACCGCGACGGCATCTCGCTCGCCGCCGAGCTCGCGACCGTCGTCCCCGGCTGCGGGCTGGTGATCGTCACCGGGCACGGCCGCCCGGGCCACCTCAAGCGGGCGCTGGAGGCCGGCGTCCGCGGCTTCCTGCCCAAGACGGTGAGCGCGGCGGTGCTCACCTCCGTCGTCCGCACCGTGCACGGCGGAGGACGCTACGTCGACCCGGAGCTGGCCGCCGAGGCGATCAGCGCCGGGGACAGCCCCCTGACCCCGCGGGAGGCCGACATCCTGGAGCTGGCCGCCGGCGGGGCGCCGGTGGAGGAGATCGCCGCGCGGGCCCACCTCTCCCCGGGCACGGTGCGCAACCACCTGTCCGCCGCGGCGGCCAAGCTCGGCGCCCCCAACCGGCACGCCGCCGTCACCGAGGCCCGCCGGCGGGGCTGGCTCTGACGCCGGCGGCGTCCGCCTCGGGGGCCCCGCCGCCGGTCGCAGCCCGCGACGACGCGTGCCCACGGGGTGGCCCCACGCGGGGCGGCCGCGGGGCCGCGCGGTCGCACACCGAACGAGCCGACGCCGGGCCGTTACCGTCGCGCTCCCCCGCGCAGCAGGTGGCGCGACGGCTCGGAGGAGCGGCCATGTCCCGGAAACTCCCGCTGCTGACCGCGACGACCGTGGTGGTGCTCGGCCTGAGCCCCGGCGCCGCGCTCGGCGACGAGGGCCCCGCGCCGGGCGCCCCCGGCATCGGGGACCCCTACTTCCCGCTCGACGGCAACGGCGGCTACGACGTCCTCCACTACGACCTCGACCTCCGCTACGACCCGGCCACCGACGTCCTCGACGGGGTCGCGACCATCACCGCGCGGGCGCTGCAGGACCTCTCCGCCTTCAACCTGGACCTGCAGGGCATGGAGGTGCGCTCCGTGCGGGTGGGCTCGGCCGAGGCGACGTGGGTGCGCGAGGGCGGCGAGCTCACCATCACGCCGGCGAGGGCGCTGCCCGCCGGGCAGCGCTTCGCCGCCACGGTCACCTACGACGGCGTGCCGGGGACCATCACCGACGCGCTCGGCACCTCCGGTTTCATGCACACCGACGACGGGGCGGTCGTCGCCGGCCAGCCCGACGGGGCGGCCACCTGGTTCCCCGCCAACGACCACCCGCGCGACGCCGCCTCGGTCGACGTGCGGGCGACCGTGCCGGAGGGGCTGGAGGCCGTCTCCAACGGCGTCCTGGGCGGCAGCCGCACCGCGGACGGGTGGACCACCTGGGAGTGGCGCGCGCAGGAGCCGATGGCCACCTACCTGGTGACGCTGGCGATCGGCGAGTTCGAGCTGCGGGAGCACCGGGCCGACGGCATCCGGTTCTGGGACGCCCTCGACCCCGACCTGTTCACCCTCGACCTCGACCCCGAGGCGGAGGGCCCGTCCGCCGGGGAGGTCGCCGAGGCGTCGCTGGCCCGGCAGCCGGAGATCATCGGCTTCCTCTCCGAGTTCTTCGGCCGGCCCTACCCGTTCCGCCCGGCCGGCGGGATCGTCGACGACCACCCGGAGTTCCAGTTCGCGCTGGAGACGCAGACCCGGTCGATCTACGCGCCGGTGTTCTTCACCGACCCGGTCAGCGGCGACCTGGTGGTGGTGCACGAGCTCGCGCACCAGTGGATCGGCGACCTGGTGCGCATCGACGAGTGGCGGCACATCTGGCTCAACGAGGGGTTCGCCACCTACGCCGAGTGGCTGTGGCTCGAGCGCGAGGGGCTCTCCACGCCGCAGCAGGAGTTCGACGCCATCGCCGCCGGTGCGCCGCCGGAGTTCTGGGACCTGACCATCGGCGACCCGGGCCCGGCCACGGAGGACCTCTTCGACATCGCGGTCTACTACCGCGGCGCGATGACCCTCCACGCGCTGCGCGGAGCGGTGGGCGACGACGCCTTCACCTCGATCGTCCAGCGGTGGGTGGCCTCGCAGGCCGGCGGCACGGCGACGACCGAGGAGTTCGTCGCCCTCGCGGAGGAGGTGTCGGGGCAGCAGCTGGACGAGCTCTTCGAGCTCTGGTTGTCCACCCCGGGTAACCCCACCGCGGCCGGCTGACAGCATCGGGCGGCCCAGGGCCCGGACGGGGCCCTCAGCCGCTCGGGCCGAACTGCTCGACGCGGATGTCCGCCGCCGGGGTGCCCAGGGTCTCCAGCAGCCGGGTGGCCGCACCCGCGAACGCCGCGGATCCGCAGACGTAGGCCGTCTGCCCCGGCTCCCACAGCGGCACCAGGTCCACGGCGGTGAGCCGCCCCGCGGGCCGGATGCCGCGCGGCTCGCGGGTGGTCACGACCAGCGCGCCGGCGTCGAGCAGCTCGTCGGCGTAGGGCAGCAGCTCCAGCGTGCGCACGCTGACCGCGGTGCGCAGCCGGTCGGTGCGCCCCAGCGCCCGCGCGGTGCGCAGCATCGACACGAACGGCACCACCCCGCTGCCGCCGGCGACCAGCAGCGCCGGGCTCTCGGTGTCCCACACGAACCAGCCGCCGATCGGCCCGCGGACCTCGAGGACGTCGCCGGGCTCCACGACGTCGGCCAGGTGGGTGGAGACCTCGCCGTCGTCGAGCCGCTCGACGAACAGCTCGACCAGCGGATCCCCCGGCGCCGAGGCCACCGAGTACGACCGCTGGGCGGTGTAGCCGTCCGGCGCGGTCAACCGCACCACGTAGTGCTGGCCGGGCAGGTGGTCGACCCGGTCGGCGACGTCCAGCCGGAGCTGCACCGAACGGGGCACCGGGCGCCGCACGCCCGCGACCGTCGCCGTCCGCCACCCCCCTGACGGCGCCCTCACGGCCCCGTCCAGATGCTCGCCGCGAGCTCGCGAGCGGTGAGGGGGGCGGGGTCCTCAATCACCCTGGTACCGCTGCTGCCGCCACGGGTCGCCCCGGTCGTGGTAGCCGTTCTGCTCCCAGAAGCCGGGCTGGTCGCGCCGGAGCAGCGTGAGCTTGCTGATCCACTTGGCACTCTTCCAGAAGTACAGGTGCGGCACCAGCAGCCGGACGGGCCCGCCGTGCTCAGGGGTGAGCGGGCGGCCGTCGAAGTCCCAGACCAGCCACGCCCTGCCCCCGGTCACGTCGGCGAGCGGCAGGTTGGTGGTGTAGCCGGTCTTCGACGTCGCCATGACGAACTGCGCCTCGGCGGTCGGCCGGGCGGCGTCCAGCAGCGTGTCGACCGAGACCCCCGAGAAGCGGGTGTCGAACTTCGACCACGTGGTGACGCAGTGGATGTCGCCGCGGTACTCCGACGGGGGCAGCCGGTGGGCCTCGTCCCACGACCAGGTGGTGGGCTGCTCGACCTGGCCGTCGACGGTGATGCTCCACGTCTCCGGGGTGATGCGCGGGGTCGGCTCGGCGGTGAGGACCGGCCAGTCGGCGCCGACGTCGTACTGGCCGGGGGGCAGCCGGGGGTCGCGCTCGCGACGGCGGCCGAGGAAGCCACGGGTGGGGGTGGGCACGTGCACAGCCTGCCCGCCGCGGGGCGGTGTGACCACCGGCCCGGCCGCGTCACGTCGAGCGCGGCGGCGGGCTCCCCGGTGAGGGTCGCCTTACATGAGGTGTGTCACCTCGTGTTTGGTTGGTGGCAAGCACCGTGTAGTCCTAGCGTGGGGACTTGTGGTGACGGTGGAGCACGCGCAGCGCAGGACCCCCAAGGTGGCGAAGACCAACTCGGTCTTCAAGAAGGCCGTGATGGCCGTCAGCGGCATCATCATGGTGCTGTACCTGATCGCGCACGTGATCGGGAACCTGAAGGCCTTCTCGGGCGCCGAGGCGTTCAACTCGTACTCGGGCTGGATCCGGACGGTCGGCAACCCGGCGCTGCCGGGCCAGACGACGCTCTGGGCCATCCGCATCGTGCTGCTGGTCGCGGTGGTGGCGCACTTCTGGGCCGCCGTCTCGCTGTGGCGCCAGGCCAAGCGGGCCCGCCCCCAGGGCTACGTCACCAAGAAGGCCACCGCGCAGAGCTACGCGTCGCGCACCATGCGCTGGGGCGGCGTGATCATCGGCGCGTTCATCATCTACCACGTCCTCGACCTGACCACCGGCACGGTGAACGCCGAGGGCTTCGACAGCACGCCGTACGAGCGGCTGGTCGCCAGCTTCCAGAACCCCTTCGTCACGATCTTCTACGCCATCTCGGTGATCCTCCTGGGCATGCACCTGCGCCACGGCATCTGGAGCGCCACGCAGACCCTGGGGCAGAGCAACCGGCGCCGCGAGAAGACCGTCAGCGCCTTCGCCGTGGCGTTCGCGACGGTGCTGACCATCGGCTTCCTGCTCGTGCCCTTCTCCGTCCTCTTCGGGCTCATCGACTAAGGAGCTCCCCCCGATGCCTCTCGAGCTGTTCACCGTCGGCGAGCCGATCGCCGACACCAAGGCCCCCACCGACGTCCCGATCGGCGAGCGCTGGAGCGAGCGCAAGTTCCGCGGCCGCCTGGTCAACCCGGCCAACCGCCGCAAGCTGACGGTCATCGTCGTCGGCACCGGTCTGGCCGGCGGTTCCGCCGCCGCCACGCTGGGCGAGGCCGGCTACAAGGTGAAGTCGTTCTGGTACCAGGACAGCCCGCGCCGCGCGCACAGCGTCGCCGCGCAGGGCGGGATCAACGCCGCGAAGAACTACCGCAACGACGGCGACAGCGTGCACCGGCTGTTCTACGACACGGTCAAGGGCGGCGACTTCCGCTCCCGCGAGAACAACGTGCACCGCCTCGCCGAGGTCAGCGTCAACATCATCGACCAGTGCGTCGCGCAGGGCGTGCCCTTCGCCCGCGAGTACGGCGGCCTGCTCGACAACCGCTCCTTCGGTGGCACGCAGGTCTCCCGCACCTTCTACGCCCGCGGCCAGACGGGCCAGCAGCTGCTCTACGGCGCCTACCAGGCCCTCGAGCGGCAGATCGCGGCCGGCAGCGTCGAGCAGCACGCGCGCACCGAGATGCTGGACCTGATCGTGGTCGACGGCCGCGCCCGCGGCATCGTCGCCCGCGACCTGGTCAGCGGCGAGATCAGCACCCACTTCGCCGACGCCGTCGTCATCGCCAGCGGTGGCTACGGCAACGTCTTCTACCTGTCCACGAACGCCAAGGGCTCCAACGCCACGGCGATCTGGCGGGCGCACAAGCGGGGCGCGTACTTCGCCAACCCCTGCTACACCCAGATCCACCCCACCTGCATCCCGGTCAAGGGCGACTACCAGTCGAAGCTGACCCTGATGTCGGAGTCCCTCCGCAACGACGGCCGCGTGTGGGTGCCCAAGGAGCGCGGCGACACCCGCGACCCGCGGGAGATCCCCGAGAGCGAGCGCGACTACTACCTCGAGCGGCTCTACCCCTCGTTCGGCAACCTGGTCCCCCGCGACATCGCCTCCCGCCAGGCGAAGAACGTGTGCGACGAGGGCCGCGGCGTCGGCCCCGGCGGGCTGGGGGTGTACCTGGACTTCGCCGAGGCGATCGAGCGGCTGGGCCGCCCGGCGGTCGAGGCGAAGTACGGCAACCTCTTCGACATGTACGCCCAGATCACGGGCGAGGACCCCTACGCGGTCCCCATGCGGATCTACCCGGCGGTGCACTACACGATGGGCGGCCTGTGGGTCGACTACGACCTGCAGTCGACGATCCCGGGCATGTTCGTGATCGGTGAGGCGAACTTCTCCGACCACGGCGCGAACCGGCTCGGCGCCTCGGCGCTCATGCAGGGCCTGGCCGACGGCTACTTCGTGCTGCCGTCGACGATCAGCAGCTACCTGGCCGACGGCCCGTTCGAGAAGGTCGACGAGAGCCACCCGGCCGCGGTGGAGGCGCTCACCGGCGTGCAGGAGCAGGTGCAGAAGCTGCTCAGCATCAACGGCAACCGCACCCCGGCGTCCTTCCACCGCGAGGTCGGCCAGCTGATGTGGGACCTCTGCGGCATGGAGCGCACGGACGAGGGCCTGCGCAAGGCCATCGACCGCATCCAGGAGATCCGCCAGGAGTTCTGGACCAACCTGAAGGTCACCGGCGACTGGCACTCGTTCAACCAGACGCTGGAGCACGCCGGCCGGGTCGCCGACTTCATCGAGCTCGCCGAGCTGATGTGCATCGACGCCCTGCACCGCCGCGAGAGCTGCGGCGGCCACTTCCGCGCGGAGAGCCAGACCCCGGAGGGCGAGGCGCTGCGCGACGACGAGAACTTCGCCTACGTGGCGGCCTGGGAGTGGACGCCGGAGGGCCAGCCCCCGGTGCTGCACCGGGAAGCCCTCGAGTACGAGTACGTCCACCTCGCCCAGCGGAGCTACAAGTGACAGCCACACACGAAGGCGCGATGCGCTCCAGCGTCGGCAACCCCGGGGCGGAGAGCAAGCGCGGGATGAACCTGACGCTGCGCATCTGGCGTCAGCAGGGGCCGACGGTCAAGGGCAAGATGGTGACCTACAAGATCACCGACATCTCCCCCGACATGTCGTTCCTCGAGATGCTCGACGTGCTCAACGAGCAGCTGATCATGCAGGGCGACGACCCGGTCGCCTTCGACCACGACTGCCGCGAGGGCATCTGCGGCATGTGCGGCGTCATGATCAACGGCCAGGCGCACGGCCCGCAGCAGACGACCACCTGCCAGCTGCACATGCGGTCGTTCGCCGACGGCGACACGATCGACATCGAGCCGTGGCGGGCCACCGCGTTCCCGATCATCAAGGACCTCGCGGTCGACCGGCGGGCGTTCGACCGGATCATCCAGGCCGGCGGCTACATCAGCGTCCCGACCGGGACCGCCCCGGAGGCGCACGCCACCCCGGTGCCCAAGGCCGACTCGGACGCCGCGTTCGACGCCGCGACCTGCATCGGCTGCGGCGCCTGCGTGGCGGCCTGCCCGAACGCCTCCTCGATGCTGTTCACCGCTGCGAAGGTGACGCACCTGGGGCTGCTCCCCCAGGGTCAGCCCGAGCGCAACGACCGCGTGGTCAACATGGTGGCGCAGCAGGACCGCGAGGGCTTCGGCGGCTGCACCAACATCGGCGAGTGCTCGGCCTCCTGCCCCAAGGGCATCTCGATGGAGACGATCTCGCGGCTCAACCACGACCTCCTCGGCGCCCTGCGCGCCGGCGCGCGGCCGAAGAGCTGAGCACCGGCCCCGTCCGACGACGGGGCCGCCGCGACGGGCGGGCACCCACTCCGGGTGTCCGCCCGTCGCGCTCTCCGGGCCCCGGCGCCGTCGTCACCGTGATGAGCGGCCCGGCCGTCGCGCTGTACCGGACCACCGGCCCGGGCGGCACGGCCGGGGAGAGGCCCGTCGCGCCGCGGCGATCAGCTGGGCGGGACCGGCGGGATGATCCGGTCGACGACGTCGGCCGGCATGAGCCCGGCCTTGCCGAATCGGCTGGCGGCCTCGATGAACTGCGGCGCGGTGGCGGCGAGGTCGACGAGCATCGCGCGGGCGTCGTCCTCCCGTCCGGCGAGCGCCGCGACGACGGCCCGCCACATCAGCTGGTCGGGCTCGCTGACCGGGTCCATCGGCCGGAGCAGCTCCAGCTCGCGGTCGGCGGTGACCGGGTCGCCGTCGATGGCCTGCTGGAACGCGCGGACGACGTCCTGGTAGCGGGCGCGCGTGACGGTGAGGTCGGCCAGCACACCCAGCGGGTCCGGGGAGTCGTCGACCCGCAGGTCGACCACCATGTCGTGCCAGGGGCGGCCGGTGGTGGTCGCGCGGACGACCATGATCGCGGCCGACCGGCGCCCCCGGAAGTCCCCGCCGGCCTCCTCCCCCGCCACCAGGGAGTTGAGCAACCGCTGGGCGAGCGGGCCCGAGGAGCCCTCGAACCGCTCCACCATCGCCTCCCACACCGCCGGGGAGCTGGCCATGTTGGCCAGGCCGACGCAGGTGTCGCCGATGAGGTGCCCGGCGGCGTCGACGCAGCTGGTTCCGGTGTACACGGCGAAGTCGCCGGCCAGGCCCAGCACGGCGACCTGCCGGCGCTCGGGCTGCGGGTCGACGCTGCTGAGCGCCGTCAGGACCTCCTGGGCGGTGAAACCGCCGCGGAGCAGGTCGAGGCCGACGGCGCCGTACATGGGCTCGGCCATCGACTGCGTCGCGATGACGCCGTGCCCGGGGAGGGCGAAGGGGACACTGTTGCCGACCGCGAAGGCCTGGGACTGCGTGGCGACGCCCATCTCCCCGGTCTCCGGGTCGCGGGCCACGATCGAGTACGTCACCGCCGCCGCCTACCCGCGTCGCCCCGGGGGCCGAAACACGGGTGCGTCACAGCGCGCGCGGAGCCATCGCCCCGGCGACGAGCTCCACCGACCGCAGCCGCCCCTCGAGGGACCCCGACTGGTGGGCGACGATCAGCTCGTCGGCGTCGGCGAGCTTCGCGAACCCCTCCAGGTGCTCGCGCACCTCGTCCGGGGTGCCGACGGCGGTGTGGGTGAGCATCGTGCCGACGTGCTGGCCGGCGCCCTGGGCGAGCAGCTGGTCGGCCTGCTCGTCGGTGAGCGCCCGGCCACGGCCGAACAGGCCGACGGCCAGGTTCCGGCGCACCGCCTGGAGCTGGTCCTGGGCGGCCGCGGTGCTGTCGGCGGCGACCACGTTGACACCGGCGATGACGTAGGGCTCGGCGAGCTGCTCGGAGGGCTTGAACTCCCGCCGGTAGGCGGCGACCGCGGGCTCCAGCATGGCGGGCGCGAAGTGCGAGGCGAAGGCGTAGGGCAGGCCCAGGGCGGCGGCGAGCGTGGCGCCGAACATCGAGGAGCCCAGCACGTACAGCGGCACCCGCGAGCCCTTGCCGGGGATCGCGTCGACGCCGGGCACCCGCGTCTCACCGGCGAGGTAGGCCTGCAGCTCGAGCACGTCCTGCGGGAACGTGTCGGCCGAGCGCGGGTCGCGGCGCAGCGCGTACATGGTGTTCTGGTCGCTGCCGGGCGCGCGTCCCAGGCCCAGGTCGATGCGGCCCGGGTACATCGCGTCCAGCGTGCCGAACTGCTCGGCGATCGTCAGCGGCGAGTGGTTGGGCAGCATGACGCCGCCGGCGCCCAGCCGGATGCTGCGGGTCTGCGCGCCGACGTGGGCGATGAGCACGCTGGTGGCCGACGACGCGATCGTGGGCATGTTGTGGTGCTCGGCGTACCAGACCCGCGCGTAGCCGTGCTCCTCGGCGCGCTGGGCGAGGGCGACGCTGGCCGCGATGGCGCTGCTCGCGGTCTCCCCGCGCGGGATGGGTGCCAGGTCGAGGACGGACAGGGTGGTGCTCATCTGCGGTGCAAGCCTTTCGCGTCGGTTGCACCGGGCAACGCCGTCCGGCCGCGGCTGCTTCCCCGCGGGTCAGCGGCTCTGCAGCGCGTCCAGGGCCACCGCCATCGCCGCCGCCACCCGGACGTCCAGCCGGGGGTCGGGGACGGTCACCGTGTAGTGGTCGCGCAGCGCGATCCGCTTCTGGCTGCTCATCACGGGCGCCCCGGACCGGCTGTCGGTGAAGTCGAAGTGGAAGACGAAAGGCATCGGGATGGCGTCCAGGAACGGGATGAGGTCCCAGACCCGGCGCAGCACCGCGATGAACGGGTTGCGCTCCCGGCCGACCGCCTCGACGCCCGGCGCGGAGAGGTGCCAGGTGGAGCGCAGCAGGCTGGCCCCGAAGTCCTTGCGGAAGTAGCCGATCGGCTGGCCGTGCTCGTCCAGGACGTCGTGCTCGGCGCCGACGTCGAGGCGCTGCCGGGCCTTGAAGGAGAACGCCCGCCGGCTCTTCCCCGCGTCGGCGAAGAAGACGACCTCCTCGCGGAGCTTCATCCGCTTCTGCTCGGCGAGGGCGAGGAGCCGGCCCTCGCTGCCGTCGGGGTTCGCGGCCAGCACCTCGTAGCGGTTGACCATCATCGTCACCCGCTGCCGCACGAAGAACGTCGGGACGACGGCCGGGGCCGGCTGGGATCCGGAGGGGTGGGTCACGTCGGTGCTCCGTCGCTGCTCGGGGCCGTGGCCCGCCCATCGTGGCGGACCGGCGCCGGTCGGGGGCCGGCGCCGGTCCGCGTGTCGACCGCCGGGGTCACCGCGGCGGGGCCGGCCGGCGCCCGGTGAGGGTCTCGTGCAGCCGCTGGACCAGCCGCTCCAGCGGGCTCGGGGTCTCGTCGCTGCGGGGCGGTCCGGCGGGCATCAGCACCCAGAGCAGCAGGTAGACCAGGACACCGGCCCCACCGGCGACGGTGAGGCCGACGAAGCCGACGCGCCAGAGCACGGCGTCGATGCCGCTGTAGTCGGCCAGGCCGCCGCAGACACCGCCGGCCATCCGGTCGGTGGTGCTGCGGCGGAGCTCCGGCCGCCCCGACGGGGGCTGCTGCGCCTCGCCGGGGGCGTCGGCGGGAGGAGGGAGAGGAACCGAGTTCGTCATGCCACGAGCCTGCCGCCGACGTCGCGCCCTGGACATCCGGTGACACCCGGAACCGCCCCTGGTTCTGCGCTCAGGGTCGGCCCTGGTGGGACGCGGGCATGCCGCGGGCCTACGTCACCGGGGGCTTCCCCGTGAGCACCCCCGAGACGGGCCGGTGCGCCGGCTCAGCGCAGCGGCAACGGGGTGCTGTCGCCGTCCTCCCGCGGGCCGAGGATCCACCGCTCCTCGGCCGCGATGGGCACGTCGTCGATGCCGGCCGCCCGGCGGCGCATGAGGCCGTCGGCGGCGAACTCCCAGTTCTCGTTGCCGTAGGAGCGCCAGGTGCCGCCCTCGTCGTCGTGCCACTCGTACCGGAACCGGACGGCGATGCGGTCGCCGGGGAAGGGCCGCCGGCCGGCCACCACCGCCAGCCTGCCGGGGACCGGCCGCGACCGCGCGCCCGGCCGATGAGTTCTCCGGGGCCTGCCCGTCTAGGTTCACGACGACCGCTCGCTCGAAGGAGACCCCGTGGGACACATCGCCGCTTCCCTGTTCACGACCGTCGACGGCTCGGCGGAGCGCCCCGACCTCTGGCACGGGCCGTACTTCGACGAGGCGATGGGCAAGGCCGTGGACCGGCACCTGGGGCGGTGCGAGTCCTACCTCATGGGGCGGGTGCTGCACGACCAGTGGGCGCAGTACTGGCCGGGCAACGACAGCGACGAGTTCGCCGACTTCATCAACCCCGTCCCGAAGTACGTGCTGTCGACGACGCTGGAGCGCTCCGACTGGGCCGGGACCACGGTGCTGCGGGGCCTGAACGACGTGCGGGCGGTCAAGGAGCGCACCGAGGGGACCATCGGCATGTCCGGCAGCCTCACCACGGTGCGGTCCCTGCTGGCGGCCGGCCTGCTCGACGAGCTGGTGCTGCTGGTCGACCCCGTCGTGGTCTCGGGCGAGCGGCGCTGGACCGACGAGCTGGACCGGACGCCGCTGGAGCTCGTCTCCTCCGAGGCGCTGCCGACGGGGGTGCTGCACGTCGTCTACCGGCCGGCCGGGCAGCGCTGAGACGCCGCGTCGCCGTCGAGTGTTCCGGGCCGCGTCACCCGCCGGACACCTCGGGTGCCCACGCTGGCGCCATGACGGCGAGCCTCTTCGTGATCGGTATCCGGGTCGGGTGGATCGGACCCGACGTCCGGCCCGGTGACGACGGGTTCGCGCGGGCCGCCGACGTCGCGCACGCCGTGGCCAAGCCGGTGGTCGACGGGCTGGAGTCCTCGCTCTGCGGCCAGCTGGTGCGCGCCACCGCCGCGCAGGACTGGCCCTCGGCGCGCCAGGTGGCGCGCTGCGAGGAGTGCGCCCGCCTCGCCGGCTGACCTCCCCCGCGCGCTGACGGGGCCACCGCTCTGCTCGCCGCTCCCCTAGCCTCCGCCACGTGCTCGACACCCCCGCGACCGCCCGTCCTGCCCGCGTCGACCGGTGGCGGCGGCCGGTGCTCGCCCTGGCCGTCCTGGCTCTGCTGTTCTGGGCCGCCTCGTACAGCTGGGTGCTCGGGTTCACCCCGCCCACCCGGTGGTTGAGCGCCACCGCCTCCCCGTGGGGGCTCATGGAGGTCGCCGCCCTGGCCACCGGCGCGACCGCCCTGGCCGGCGGGGTCGTGCTGGCCCGGCGCGGAACCGGGCACACGCGGCACACCGGTATCCGGGTGCTCCGGCTGGCCGGCTTCGCGCTGGTCGCGACGACGGTCGGGATGCTCGTCTCCTTCTGAGGGTGCCGCGCTGGGTGTCGCGTGCTCGACGGTGCGGTCGGCGCGCGGCTCGATCCGGGCGGCCCGTTCGAGACGGCGGTGGCCTCCGTCGTCGAGGACGGCCGGATCAGCCGCGTGCACCCGGTTCGGAACCCGCGGGAACTGGGCACGCTCGACGGGGTGTCCGAGCTGCGGCGCTGAGCAGGGGTCCGCGGCCTGATCGCAGGGAGCGGACGTGGCGGGGACGAACGTGCTCATCGTCGGTGGCGGGAACGCCGGGATCTCGCTGGCGGCGCGGTTGCTCCGGGACGGGGTGACCGACGTGACCGTGGTGGCCCCGCAGCCGGTGCACCGGTACAAGCCGCTGCTGAACTACGTCGCCGCCGGCGAGGCGTCGATGGCCGAGCTGGAACGCCCCATGGCCGAGGTCGTCCCGGACGGGTGTTCCTGGATCCGCGACGCCGTCGACGCCGTCGACCCGGTCGCCCGCACCGTCCGCACGCGCGGCGGCCGGACCCTGCACTGGTCGACGCTGGTGCTGTGCCCGGGCCTGGTGGAGGACTGGGACGCGACCCCGGGGTTGCAGCGGGCCTACACCGAGGGGTGGGCGGCCTCCTCCTACGTGCCGGGCAGCACCCCGCTGGTGTGGCCGGGCATCCGGTCGGTGCGGTCGGGGTCTGCCGTCTTCACCGTGCCCCCGGAGCCGGCCTCCTGCGGGCCGACCGCGCTGAAGCCGCTGCTGATGGCGTGCGACCACTGGCAGCGCGCCGGGGTGCTCGGCGACGTCCGGGTCACCCTCGTCCTGCCGGAGGCGACCGCGACGCGGATCCCGGAGGCGGACCGGTACCTCGAGGAGGTGTTCGCCGGCTACGGCGTCGAGGTGCTGCGCGAGGCGCGGATCGAGAGCGTGGACGGCGACCTGCGCTCCGTCGCGGTCGGCTCGCCGGGCGGCCGGCGGGTGCTGGAGGACATCGCCTTCGCGCACGCGGTCCCGCACTACCGGGCACCGCGGTGGATCGCCGACTCCGGTCTCGCGGCCGACGAGGCACCCGGCCTGGTGGACGTCGACCCGGAGACGATGCAGCACCGCCGTCACGGCTCGGTGTGGGGCCTCGGTGACGCCGCCGACCTCGCCACCCGCCCGTCCGGCGGCGCGCTGCGCAAGCAGGTGCACGCGCTGAGCACGAACATCACGGCCGCCGAGACGGGGCGGTCGATGCAGCGCTACGACGGCTACACCGTCATGCCGATCACCGTCAGCCGCCGCAAGCTGATGCTCAACGAGGTCGACCGCGACGACCAGGCGCAGCCGTCGGTGCCCTTCCTGGACCCGTTCGTGCCGCGCCGTTGGCAGTGGCTCTTCGACCGCTACGGGCTGCCGCAGGTGTACTGGCGACGCATCCTCCGCGGCCGGGTCTGACTTCCTCCCCCCAGTTGTCCGCGGCTCGTGTCGAGAAGGCGCGGGCGGTTCCGTCCCCGGGGTGCGACGGCCACGATGGGCCGTATCTCACCAGGGAGAACACCATGGCCAAGTACCTGCTGCTCAAGCACTACCGCGGCGCGCCGGCGGTGAACGACGTCCCGATGGAGAAGTGGACGCCGGAGGAGATCTCGGCCCACGTGCAGTACATGCAGGACTTCGCCGCGCGGCTCGAGGGCACCGGCGAGTTCGTGGACGGGCAGGCGCTCGCCCCGGAGGGCACGTGGGTCCGCTACGACGGCGAGGGCCGGCCGCCGGTCACCGACGGCCCGTTCGCCGAGACGAAGGACCTGATCGCCGGCTGGATGGTGATCGACGTCGACAGCCACGAGCGGGCGGTGGAACTGGCCGGCGAGCTGTCCGCGGCTCCGGGTGCCGGTGGGAAGCCGATCCACGAGTGGCTGGAGCTGCGCCCGTTCCTGACCGCGCCGCCGACCATCACGGAGTGACCGCACCGGTGGACGAGACCCTGCTGCGGGCGGTCGTCCCCACCGTGATCGGGGTCCTCGGCCGCCGCGGAGCCGACTTCGCGGCGGCCGAGGACGCCGTCCAGGAGGCCCTGGTCGAGGCCGTGCGGGTGTGGCCGGCGGGACCACCGCGTGACCCGCAGGGCTGGCTGGTCACGGTGGCCTGGCGGAAGTTCCTCGACGCCACGCGGGCCGAGACGTCCCGGCGGCGGCGCGAGGAACGGGTGGACGCCGAGCCCGCGCCCGGGCCGGGGCAGGAGGCCGACGACTCGCTGCGGCTCTACTTCCTGTGCGCGCACCCGTCGCTGACGCCGGCCTCGGCGGTGGCGCTCACGCTGCGCGCGGTCGGCGGGCTGACCACGCGGCAGATCGCCCAGGCCTACCTCGTGCGCGAGGCGACGATGGCGCAGCGGATCAGCCGGGCCAAGCGGACGGTGTCGGGTGTCCGGTTCGACCGGCCCGGGGACATCGCCACCGTGCTGCGGGTGCTGTACCTGGTCTTCAACGAGGGGTACTCCGGCGACGTCGACCTCGCGGCGGAGGCGATCCGGCTGACCCGGCAGCTCGCGGCCGTCAGCGACCACCCGGAGGTGGCGGGGCTGCTCGCGCTGATGCTGCTGCACCACGCGCGGCGCCCGGCACGCACCCGCCCCGACGGGAGCCTCGTCCCGCTGGCCGAGCAGGACCGCGGCGCGTGGGACACCGCGCTGATCGCGGAGGGGGTCGAGGTGCTCCAGGCGGCGCTGGCGCGCGACCGGCTGGGCGAGTTCCAGGCGCAGGCCGCGATCGCCGCGCTGCACGCCGACGCGCGCACCGCCGAGGAGACCGACTGGGTGCAGGTCGTCGAGTGGTACGACGAGCTGGTGCGGGTCACGGGCAGCCCGATCGCCCGCCTCAACCGGGCGGTCGCGGTCGGCGAGGCCGACGGTGCGCGGGCCGGGCTGGCCGCGCTCGACCCGGCGCTCCCCCGGTACACCGCCGTCGCGGCGTACCTGCACGAGAAGGACGGCGACGTCGCGACCGCGGCGCGGCTCTACGCCGAGGCGGCCCGGTCCGCGCCGAACCTGCCCGAGCGCGAGCACCTCACGCGGCAGGCGGCCCGGCTCAACGCGCTCCTGGGCGGAAGAGCTACCGGTTCTGCCGGCGGGCGATGAGGACCAATCCGCCCACGAGGATCACGATCGGCGCCCAGCCCGGGAGGCCGAAGGGCCCGACGACCAGCTGGATCACGAAGATGGCGAGCTGGAAGGCGACGATGAAGCCCACCAGGAGCAGGAGCCCGAAGAGCAGCGGCCGCTCCGCCTGCAGCTGTCGCAGGTAGTCCATCAGGTCTCCTCGGTCGTGGCTCGCCCCGGCAGCTCCGGGCCACCAGGGACATCGACAGCAGAACGCCGCTGCTGTAGCCCCTGTTCCGCCCCTGCGCCGACGGTCAGACGTTGAAGCGGAACTCCACCACGTCGCCGTCGGCCATGACGTAGTCCTTGCCCTCCATGCGCACCCAGCCCTTGGACTTGGCCTCGGCCATGGAGCCGGCCTCGACGAGCTGGTCGTAGCTGACGATCTCGGCCTTGATGAAGCCGCGCTGGAAGTCGGTGTGGATGACGCCGGCGGCCTGCGGGGCGGTGGCGCCGACCGGGATCGTCCAGGCCCGGGCCTCCTTCGGCCCGGCGGTCAGGTAGGTCTGCAGCCCGAGGGTGCGGAACCCCACCTTGGCGAGCTGGTCGAGGCCCGGCTCGTTCTGCCCGATCGACTCCAGCAGCTCGGCGGCCTCCTCGGCCGGCAGCTCGATGAGCTCCGACTCGGTCTGCGCGTCGAGGAAGATGGCCTCGGCCGGGGCCACCAGCGCGCGCAGCTCGTCGAGCACCGCGGCGTTGCCCAGCTCGTCGGCGTCGACGTTGAAGACGTAGAGGAACGGCTTGGTCGTGAGCAGCGTCAGCTCGCGCAGCGGCTCGGGGTCGACGCCGGCGGAGAAGAGGGTCTTGCCCTCGTCGAGCACCTTCTGCGCTTCCTGGGCCGCGGCGAGCAGCGCGGCGCGCTCCTTGTCCTTCTTGGCTTCCTTCTCCAGCCGCGGGACCGCCTTCTCCAGCGTCTGCATGTCGGCCAGCACCAGCTCGGTGTTGATCGTCTCGATGTCGTCGGCCGGGCTGACCTTGCCCTCGACGTGCACGACGTCGGGGTCGGTGAAGACGCGGATGACCTGGCAGATCGCGTCGCTCTCGCGGATGTTCGCCAGGAACTTGTTGCCCAGACCCTGACCCTCGCTCGCGCCGCGCACGATCCCGGCGATGTCGACGAAGGAGACCGTCGCCGGGATGATCTTCTGGCTGCCGAAGATCTCCGCCAGCTTCTCCAGCCGCGGGTCGGGCACGCCCACCACGCCGACGTTCGGCTCGATCGTCGCGAACGGGTAGTTCGCCGCGAGGACGTCGTTCTTGGTCAGGGCGTTGAAGAGCGTCGACTTGCCGACGTTGGGCAGGCCGACGATCCCGATGGTGAGACTCACGGGAGACCAGCCTACGGCGCCCGCGGCCGGGGCCCCTGACCGCCGGGGCGAGCCGGTCAGTCGGTGGCCGACGGGCTCCCCGGAGCCGGCGGACCCGTCGTCGGCGACGACGGGGCGGGGACGGCGGCGGTCGGGCCGCCGCCCGTCCCCGCCCGCACCTCGCAGGTCTCCAGGCTGGCCTGGAGGCGCCGTTGCAGGGGCTGCAGACGCCGCACGACCTCGTCCATCCGGGCGGCGTTGAGGGCGACGATCGCCTCGCCCATCTCGTCGACGAGCTGGGCGACGTCCTGCGCCGCGTTGACGGCCCGCAGGCAGTCGTCGTCGATGGTCACCCGGCCGGTGGCGCCACCCTCCGCGGCGCCGCCGCCGGCCCCGAGCGGGTCGTCGGCGCGGTCCAGCGGCACCGGGTTGGCGACGACGACGGTGCCCCCGCTGAGCAGCCCGACGAGCACCGCGCCGAGGAACAGGCCGGCGAGGAACGCGCCGGCCCTTCCCCACCAGCGCAGGGCGCGCCGCCACCCCTCGCGGGGCTCCGGTGACCTCGTGCCGGACTCGGCCATGGTCGACCCTCCGCTCGCCGGGCAGGCCCGTCCGCCCCCGGTTACCCTGCGCCTGCGGTGCCAACCGGGGATTGGGCCAGGCTGGAGGGCCAGGTGCGCGGTCCGACGACGACTCCCCCGCCGCCGGCATGAACCCCGGCGGACGGCCTGCCTCGCGCGCCCCCGGGCCGCTCCGCCTGCTCGCCCGCGCCTACCGCACCGCCGTCGTCAAGGCCCGCTGGTTCGTCGTCGTGGGGTGGATCCTCGCCACCGTCTGGGTGTCGGCCGCCCTGCCCACGGCCAGCAGCAGCGGCGGCGGGGGCATCGGCTCGCTGGTCCCGTCCGACAGCCCCGTCGTCGAGGCGCAGCAGCGCAGCCTGCAGCTGTTCCGGCTCCCGGTCCTGTCCGACACCTCGGTGGTGGTGCACGACCCGGGCGGCCTGAGCGTGCTCACCCGCGCCGACGTGGCGCTGTGGGCGTTGTCGTACACGCAGGCCTACCTCGAGGGCACCGTGCCCCGGGAGCGCGGGCACGTCGCCGCGGCCGTCCCGATCCCCACGGGCACCCCGGACACCGCGGTCACCTACCTCTACGTCACGCCGTTCACCTCCCTGGCGCAGACGACGGCGCTCGCCCGCCAGTACGCCGCGCACTTCGAGAACCAGCCGGGCGTGCAGACCTACGTGACCGGGGTGGTCCCGGCGCAGATCCAGCAGGTGTCCTACCTGCAGTCGCGGATCCACGTGTTCGAGGTGGCCACGCTCGTCCTCATCGCCGTCGTCGTGGGGCTGGTCTTCCGGTCGGTCGTCGCCCCCTTCGTGGTGCTGTTCACCGCCGGGCTGGGCTACCTGGTCGCCATCCGCAGCCTCGGGGTGCTGGCGGCGGCGTTCGGCTTCTCCCTGCCCGACCAGGTCCAGCCGCTCATCGCGGCGCTCCTCATCGGCGTGATCACCGACTACTGCGTGCTGTTCTTCTCCGGGCTGCGCCGGGAGCTCGACCGGGGCCTGCCCCGTCTGGAGGCCGCTCGCGCCGCCGTCGCCGTGGAGGGGCCGATCGTCTTCGCCGCCGGCGTCACGGTCGCGGCGGGGACGGCGGCGCTGCTGGCGGCCGACTACGAGTTGTTCCGCGCGTTCGGCCCCGCGCTGTCGCTGACGGTGGTCATCGGGGTCGTCGTCTCGCTCACCCTCGTGCCGGCGATGCTCGCCATCCTCGGCCGGTGGCTGTTCGTGCCCGGCGCCGAGCGCCCGCGGCCGGCGCCCTCGGTCCGCGGCGCCGGCCCGCTGGTCCGCATCGTGGTCAGCCGGCGCGGCGCGGCGGTGGCGGCCCTGCTCGGGTGCGCCGTGCTCGTCGTGGCCGCCCTGCCCCTCGGCTCGCTGCGCCTGGACCTGTCGTTCACCGGCGGCCTGCCCGAGGACGACCCGGTCAGCCGCGGCGCCGCGGTGCTCGAGGAGGCCGGGGTCCGGGGGGTGGTGGCGCCCACCGAGATCATCCTGGAGCGGCCGGGTATCGCCCAGGACCGCGCCGCGCTGGAGGCCGTGCAGCGCGCGCTCGCCGCCCAGCCGGGGGTGGCGACCGTGCTCGGGCCCGCGCAGAACCCGCTGCCCGACACCTACGGCGTCGTCTTCTCCGCCGACGGCGACGCCGCGCGCTTCGTCGTCGTCCTCGACAGCGACCCGCTGGCCGCCGAGGCGATCGAGGACCTGCGGCGGATCGAGGACCGGCTCGACCCGCTGCTCGCGGACGCCGGCCTCGGGGACGCCGAGGTGCTGGTCACCGGCCAGACCGCGATCGCCGCCGAGCTCGCGGACATCACCCGCCAGAACCTGCGCTACACGCTGCTGGCCGCGCTCGTCGTCGAACTGCTGGTGCTTGTCTTCTACCTGCGCGCGCTCGTCGCCCCGATCGCGCTCCTGTTCACCAGCGCCCTCGGCGTCGCGGCGGCCATGGGGCTGACCGTCCTGGTGTTCCAGGGGTGGCTCGGCGACCCGGGGCTGACCTTCTACGCCCCCTTCGCCACCGCCGTCCTGCTGCTGGCGCTGGGCTCGGACTACAACGTGTTCGCGGTCGGCTCCATCTGGGAGGCCGCGAACCGGATGCCGCTGAGCAAGGCGATCTCCTTCGCCATGCCGGCCACCGCACGGGCGATCAGCGCGGCGGGGGTGATCCTCGCGACGACCTTCGCGATGGTGGCCATCATCCCGCTCGACACCTTCCGCCAGGTCGCTTTCACGATGAGCGTCGGCCTGCTCATCGACACCTTCCTCGTGCGGCCGGTGCTCACCCCGGCCCTGCTCACCCTCCTGGGTCGCTGGGCCAGCTGGCCCAGCCGCCGCATCCACACCGAGGCGATCTCCCGGGAGGAGCTGCGCGACACCGCCGTCACCGCGGCGCGTTCCCCCACGGGCCGGCGGGTGGACGAGCAGACCCTGGAGGCCGCCGGACGATGAGCACCGCGACCGGCTCCCGGACGTGGCGGCGGCCGCGGCGCTCGACGCTGCTCCTGGCCGCGAGCGTCGCCCTCGGCGTCCTGCTGTTCCTGTGGGGGGCCGACCGGCTGGCCCGTTGGGCGGCGGAGGGCCTGCTGGCGCGCAACGTGCAGCTGGCCACCGGCGTCCTCACCCGGCCGGAGGTCGAGGTGCACGGCACGTTCTTCCTTCCCCAGCTGCTCGCCGGGAGGTACGAACGCGTCGACGTCCTGGTCGAGGACCTGCGCGCCGGGCCCCTGCGCATCGAGCAGGTGGACGCCGAGCTGACCGGCGTCCACGTCCCCTTCCACGACCTGCTGACCCAGGACGTGGACGTCGTCTACCTGGAGCGCACCCGCGAGGTGGCGACGCTGACCTACGACGACCTGAACGCCTACCTGGAGGCGACGGGCCGCCCGATCAGCCTCGCGGGCCGGCCGGACGGGGAGGCGCTGGTGACCGGGTCGGTGGAGGTGCTCGGCCGCCGGCTCTCCGCCTCCGCGCGGGCGGTCATCGCGGCCGAGGACGGCGACCTCGCGGTGCGGCCCACGCAGATCGACACCGCCACCTTCCTGGACGACGCCAGCCGGCTGCTGCTGCGGCAGCGGTTCACCGCCGTCATCCCGATGGACCCGCTGCCGTTCGGCCAGGAGCTGACCGACGTCGGCATCGGCGAGGACCGCGTCACCGTCGAGGCCGGCGGTGCCGGGGTCATCGTGCGGCCTTGATGACGGGAAAGTGACCCAGATCACAGTAGCGTGACGTTCGGTCAGCTGGGCCGCGGCGCGATACCGGCCGACCTAGCCTCGATCCATGGCCACCACACACACGCGAAGGCTCACCCGCGGGGCGCTTGCCGCGGGTGCGGTGCTGCTCTTCCCGCTGGCGGGGTGCTCGGGCGAGGAGCCGAACACCGGCACGTCCGTGCTGGATGACACCGGTGCCGCGGCGACGTCGGCGAGCGAGGCAGCGGGCGCAGTGGGCGACGCCGTCGACTGCTCCGGGACCTCCTGCTCGGTGACGCTGAGCTCCGACACCCAGTCGGTCGAGATCCTCGGCACGAACGTCACGTTCGGTGGGGTCCAGGACGGCGAGGCGACCTTCAGCGTGGGCGACCAGGAGGTCTCCTGCACCGAGGGCCAGAGCGTCGGGGCCGGACCGCTGACGATGGAGTGCACGACCGTCTCCGACGACAGCGTCACGTTCACCGCCTCGCTGGGCTGACGTCGTCCGGGCACCTCACCCCGACGGGTGAGGTGCCCGCTCCAGGGACCCGGCCCGCAGGCCGACGACCCAGGGGTGGGCAAGCACCGCACCGACACCGAGCAGCAGATCGCCGACCTGCTGCGGACGGCGAAGAAGTCGCTCCGCCTCTCCGTGGCCTTCCTCTCCCGGCTCGACGGCACCACCCAGCACCTCGAGGTGGTCGAGTCCTCGGTGCCCTTCCTCTTCCAGGAGGGGGTCACGCAGGTGCAGGAGACGTCGCTGTGCCAGGCGATCCTGGACCGGAAGCTGCCCGCGGTCATCCCCGACCTCCGGAAGCACCCCGAGGCGATGAAGCTGCCGGCCGCACGCATGCCGCGCATCCGCAGCTACGTCTCGGTGCCGGTCACGCTCTCCGACGGCACCCTCTACGGCACCTTCTGCGCCGCGGGCCTGACCACCGACAAGGACCTGACCAAGCGCGACAAGGCGCTGATGGACGTCCTCGCGTCGGCCGCGTCGGTGATCATCGAGCCGCAGGTCAGGGAGGAGCACCGGCGCACGGGCATCGAGGGCCGGCTGGTGCCCCTCATCGCCACCGGCGGGCCTGTCGTCGCGCTGCAGCCGATCGTCGACCTCGCCACCGGTGTCCGGGTGGGCGCCGAGGCGCTCAGCCGGTTCCCCGGCGAGTGGCAGCAGGCGCCCGACGTCGTCTTCGAGGAGGCGCACAGCGTCGGCCTGGGCGACCGGCTCGAGCTGCTCGCCCTGCGCCGCGCCGCCGACCTCCTCCGGCACACCGAGGGGTACGTGGCGATGAACGTCTCACCGGGCACGTTGCTGACGCCGGACTGCGCCGCACTGCTCGCCGAGCTGCCCCTGGAGCGCGTGCTGCTGGAGCTCTCCGAGCACGACCCGGTCGACGACTACGACACGCTCGCCGCCACCCTCGCCCCGTTCCGGGCGGCCGGGCTGCGGCTGGCGATCGACGACGTGGGCGCCGGCTTCTCCTCGCTCCGCCACATCGTGCTGACCTCGCCCGACGTCATCAAGCTCGACCGCAGCATCGTCAGCGGTCTGGACACCGACCCGGTGCGCACCGTGCTGGTGCGCTCCCTGGTCGACTTCGCCCGCGGGCTGGAGGCGCGCGTCGTCGCCGAGGGCGTCGAGACGGCGACCGAGGCCGAAGCACTGCGGACCCTCGGGGTCGACCACGGCCAGGGCTGGCACTTCGGACGGCCGGCCGTGCCCGAGCCCCAGCCGCCGGCACCCGGGCAGGCCGACGCCGCGCAGCCGGACGCCGGGCGATCGGTGCACCCCGAAGGGATCCCCCGGCCCCGGTCGGAGCGCGGTCAGGTGGAGGTCGAGCGGGCGTGACGGGTCAGCCGGCTCGGGAGTTGGCCGGTTCGGCGGTGATGCGGGGCAGGATGAGGATCTCGGTGCTGTCGGGCCGGTAGGTGCGCCATCGGCCGTCGGGTCGGCGTTCGATCCGGAATCCGTGATGCACCTTGGTGTGATGCCGTTCGCACAGCAGCCCTGAGTTCTCCAGCGAGGTCTCACCGCCGTCGGCCCAGTGCACCAGGTGGTGCACGTCGCACCAGTGGGCAGGGGCGTCGCAGCCGGCGAATGAAAGGACCCCTCCGCCCCCCCGCCACTCGCAGGCTCGCGGCGGGCCCCTGCGGAGGGGCCGGGGTGCGGCCCACGTCCAGGGGCTGACCCTCGGGGCCCAGCACGATGCGGGTGATGCCGCCGTCGCAGGCCAGCCAGCGGGCACGGGCGGCGGAGATCGTCGCCCCGAAGCCGAGGGTGGCCGCGCCGGGCCCGGCGGCGGGGTCGACCAGGTCCTCCAGGTCGACACGGACCACCACGTGCGGCTTCTGGGTGCGCAGCACCGGCAGGGTGCCGGCGGC
>NZ_SSXB01000050.1:28752-53721 GCF_021698995.1 Blastococcus sp. KM273129
GATCACCACCGCCGCCTCGGCGGTGACCGCCCCGGCGGCGAACGCGGCGGCCACCGCCGGCAGCTCCGCCAGTGCCCGGCCCGAGCGCACCAGCCGCGACGCCGCGCCGGCCGAGAGCAGCGCGTGCCCGCGCAGCCAGGAGGCCATCGAGGCCTTGCCGTCGTGCTCGGCGGCCTGGGTGAGCTCGCACTCCCGCACCCGCCGCGCCACCTGCGCGGCCAGCCGGTTCGACGCGGTGAGCAACGCCCCCAGCTGCTCGATCAGCTGCGACCCGAACCGGCCGGCCAGCTCCTCACCGGCCAGGTCGTCCAGCACGGCACCCAACCGGGCCACCGGATCGGACGAACCTGTCGAACACATGTACGCATGCTACCGCCGGACGCCGACACCCGCGACCCGAAAGCCCAGGTCAAAGCCCTGTCCACAGATGGCGCAGAGCCCTTGACGGCCCCGCCGACTCCGGGTCGGCAGCCGGCGCGCTCGACAGCGACCGACCCACGTCAGCGACCGGGCGGCGGCAGCAGGCCGCGCTCGACGGCGACCAGCACCGCCCGCGTCCGGTCGTCCACCCCGAGCTTCGCGAACACCCGCAGCAGGTGGGTCTTCACCGTCGCCTCGCCGATGAACAGCTCCCGGCCGATCTCGGCATTGGTCAGCCCGCGCGCCACCCCTCGCAGGACCTCGAGCTCCCGGGCGGTGGGCGCCTCGGCCGCCGGGGCTCGCAGCCGCGACACGAGCCGGGCGGCGACCGGCGGCGCCAGCACGGTCTCCCCGCGCGCCGCCGCTCGGACGGCGTCGGCGAGCTGCGGCAGCGGGACGTCCTTGAGCAGGTAGCCGGTCGCCCCTGCCTCGACCGCCCGCACGATGTCGGCGTCGGTGTCGTAGGTGGTCAGCACGAGCACGCGGACGCCCGGGTGCGACGCGGCCAGCCGCTCCGTCGCGGTCGCGCCGTCCATCCGCGGCATGCGCAGGTCCATGAGGACGACGTCGGGCGCCGTCCCCGCCACCACCGCCAGCGCCTCGAGGCCGTCGCCCGCCTCGCCGACCACCGCCAGGTCGTCCTGCGCATCCAGCCACCCGACCAGCCCGCCGCGGACGACGGGGTGGTCGTCCACCACCACGACGCGGATCACGACCCCGGCACCCGGACGGTCACCCGCGTGCCGGCGCCGGGCGACGAGGCGACGTCCACCTCTCCGCCGACCGACGCGACCCGGTCGCGCAACCCGTCCAGCCCGGCCCCTTCCGCGCGGACGGGGTCGAAGCCCACGCCGTCGTCCTCCACGTGCACCGACACCCGGCGAGCGTCCCCCTCCCCCACCGCCGACAGCCGGATCGCCACGCTGCGGGCACCGGCGTGCCGGCGCACGTTGGTCAGCGCTTCCTGCGCGCCGCGCAGGAGGACGACCTCCTCGTCGCGGCGCAGCGCCACCCCGCCGTCCAGCGCGGAGGTGTCCACCCGCACCGCCAGCCCGGTCTCCCGGCCGAACCGCTCGGCCAGCCGGGCCAGGGCCTCGACCAGGGTGGAGCCCTCCAGCGCCACCGGCGCGAAGGCGGCGACCACCGCCCGCGCCTCCTGGAGGTTGTCCCGCGCCACCTCCTCGATGACGCCCAGCCGGTCACGGGCGGCGTCGGCCCCTTCCGGCAGCTGCGCCGCGGCGGTCTGCGCCAGGACGACGATGCTCGTGTAGCCCTGCGCGAGGGTGTCGTGCACCTCGCGGGCCAGCCGCTCGCGCTCGGCCAGCACACCGCGCTCCCGTTCGGCGGCGGCCAGCTCGGCGCGGGTGCGCTCCAGCTGCTCGATGAGGTCGGCGCGCCGCGCGCTCTGGTACAGCACCCGGCTGACCCACAGCCCCAGCGCCAGGCTGAAGACCATGCTCACCCCGGTCGAGAGCAGCACGTCGCGCGCCTCGTCACCCGACCCCGCCCGCAGCACCGGTCCGACGGCGCTGGACACGGCGAGCAGCACGGTCCAGGCGATGCCGGTCGCCGTCCCCTGGACGACGAACCACACCTGCGGGTAGGCGAGGAAGAGCATGAAGAACAGCACGGGCGCGGTGAAGCCGAGCGCGGCGAACGACGCGACGAGCACGCTCAGGTAGACGACCGCGTGCACCGGCCGCCCGCCGCCGATCGCCCGGGCACCGAAGAGGGCGTAGGCCGCGGCGAGGACGCCGAGGACGGTGAGCGCGGCGACCGGCCGGCCCTCGCCGTCCTGCAGCCCGACCGCGGTCACGACGGCCAGCACCCAGACGGCGACGGCGACGACGTGCAGGCCGGCCAGCGTGGCCTGCCAGCCGCGCTCGGTCAGCGGCTCGCCGCCGCCCTCCTCCACCGGCTCGGGGAGGAAGGCGGCAGCCAGCCGGTCGCGCAGCATCATCCGCCGCTCCTGCGCCAGCGGAAGGTCCGGACCACCACCACGACGCCGATGATCACCCATGCGGCCAGCACCGCGGCAGTCATCGGGTGCTCCCAGCTGCCAGCGGGCTCGGCGGCGGCCGCCGCATCGGGGAGGAACACCGACCGCATCCCCTGGGTCATCCACTTCAGCGGGAACAGCGCCGCCACCTGCCGCATCACCTCGGGGAGCTCCGAGTAGACGAAGAAGACGCCCGAGACGAACTGCAGCACGACCGCGATCGCGGGGATGCCGGTGCCCGCCGACCGCGCGCTGCCGACGAACGCCGACACCGCGATGCCGAGAACCGTGCCGGCGAGCGCGCCGAGCAGGGTGATCCAGGCGAAGGTGAGCCACCGGCCGGCGTCGGTGGGCAGCGGGATGTCGTACACCAGCGCGGCCACCGTGAGCAGCACCGCCAGCTGGACGACGGTGGTCACGAGCACCTGGCCGGCCTTGCCGATCGCGTAGGCGGCCGGCGGGGTGCCGAGCACCTGCAGCCGCCCGAGGTCGCCGCGGTCCCGCTCCTCGGCGATGGCGATGCCCACCGCCTGGAAGCTGGTCAGCATGATGCCGGTGGCCGCAATGCCGGCCAGGAAGTACCGGTCGAAGCCGACCCCGGGCGACACCTCCTGGTCGCCGAACACCGACGCGAAGATCAGCAGCATCACGACCGGGTAGGCGAACGAGAAGACGACCTGCCCGGAGTCACGGGCGAAGAGCCGGAGCTCCAGGCCGATGCGGGCCCGGCCGATGGTCGCCGCACCCGGCGGCGCGGGTCGGGTACCGGGCGCGGCCGGGTGCGTCGTCGCGGTGGTCATCGGGGGTCTCCCTCGGAGGTGCCGCCGACGAGCCGGAGGTAGACGTCCTCCAGGTGCGGGCGGGTGACGGACAGGTCGGGGATCTCGCCGGAGGGGGTCGCGGCCAGCAGGTCACGCAGGACGGCGGACGGTTCGGGCGTGACGACCGAGCGCGGTGCGCCGTCCTCGGTCCAGCGCACGGTCGCCTCGCGCCGCAGCGCGGCACCGAGCGCATCGGGTGGGGCGACCTCGACGAGGCGTCCGGCGGCGATCACGCCCACGCGGTCGGCCAGCTGCGCGGCCTCGTCGAGGTAGTGGGTGGTGAGGAGGACGGTGGTGCCGGCCTCCCGCAACCCCTCCACCAGCGTCCAGAACTGCCGGCGCGCCGCGGGGTCCAGGCCGGTGGTCGGCTCGTCGAGGAAGAGCAGCTCGGGCCGCCCCTGGACGCCGAGCGCCACCTCGAGCCGGCGGCGCTGCCCGCCCGACAGCGCGTCGACGCGGGTGCGCGCCGCGGCCTCGAGCCCGACCGCCCCCAGCAGCTCGTCGCTGCCCTGCGGCTGGGCGTGGTAGCGCGCGTAGTGGTCCACGGTCTCCCGGACGGTGAGCGCGTCACCGGCGCCGGTGGTCTGCCCGACCACGCCGACGCGGTCGCGCCAGCGGCGGTCGCCGGTGGCGGGATCCTCCCCCAGCACCGCGACGTGGCCGGCGTCGCGGCGGCGCAGACCGGCGAGGATCTCGACCGTCGTGGTCTTCCCCGCCCCGTTGGGCCCGAGCAGCGCGAAGACCTCGCCGCGCCGGACGTCGAGGTCCACGTCGTCCACGACGGCCCTGCCGCCGTAGCGCTTGACCAGCCCGCGCACGCGCACGGCCGGTGCCCCGTCGGTCGCCGTCCCCCGGAGGAGCGGCGCCGGTCCTGTCGTCGTCATGCCAGGAGCATCGCGTCGGGCGGCCGGCGCGCGGGACGACCGACCTGCTGGGCCGCCGTCCACCGACCGGTGGACCCCGGGCGCCACGGCCGTGTCCGAAAACCGCCGGAGCCGGTGGCTCCGCGCTGGCATGCTCGGCGTCGTGAGCGAGCTGCTGGACCACGAACGCTGCTACCGCGCCGTCGCCGGCCGGGACGCGCGCTTCGACGGCTGGTTCGTCACCGCGGTGCGCACCACCGGCATCTACTGCCGTCCCTCCTGCCCGGCCCGGACGCCGCTGGCCCGGAACGTCTCCTTTTTCTCGACGGCGGCCGCCGCGCAGGGCGCCGGCTACCGCGCCTGCCGCCGCTGCCGCCCCGACGCCGTCCCCGGGTCCCCCGAGTGGGACGTGCGGGCCGACGTCGTCGCCCGGGCCATGCGGCTGATCGCCGACGGCGAGGTCGAGCGGTCCGGGGTGCCGGGGCTGGCCGCCCACCTCGGGTACTCCGAGCGGCAGCTGCACCGGCTGCTGGTCGGCGAGCTCGGCGTCGGGGCGCTCGCGCTGGCCCGCGCCCGGCGCGCGCAGACCGCCCGGGTGCTGCTGGAGACCACCGGCCTGCCGGTCACCGACATCGCCTTCGCGGCCGGCTTCGCCAGCGTGCGGCAGTTCAACGACACGGTGCGCGAGGTGTTCGCCACCACGCCGACCGAGCTGCGCCGCGCCCGCCGGTCCGCCCCGGCCGGGCAGCCCGGCTGGCTGACGCTGCGGCTCGCCGCGCGGGCGCCCTACGCCGCCGAGGAGGTGCTGCTGTTCCTGGGCGCGCACGCCGTCCCCGGCCTCGAGGAGTGGGACGGCACCACGTTCTCCCGCGTGCTCGACCTGCCGCACGGGCCGGCGGTGGTGCGGCTCTCGCCGTCGGCCGACGGGGGGCCCGGGGTCACCGCGCAGCTGCGGCTGACCGAGCTGCGCGACCTCGGTGCCGCGGTCACCCGGTGCCGCCGGCTGCTCGACCTGGACGCCGATCCGGCCGCGGTCGACGGCGCCCTCGCTGCCGACCCCGCGCTCGCCCCGCTCGTCGCCGCCGCCCCCGGGCGCCGGGTGCCGGCCTCGCCCGACGCGGCCGAACTCGCCGTCCGGGCCGTGCTGGGGCAGCAGGTGTCGATAGCGGGTGCCCGCACGCTCACCGCGCGGCTGCTGGCCGCCGGCACGCCGCTGGCCGAACCGGTCGGCTCCCTCACCCACGCGTTCCCCCGCCCCGCCGCGCTCGCCGACGCCGACCTCACCGCGGTGGGGCTCACCGGGGTGCGCCGCCGCACGGTGGCCGCCCTCGCCGGGGCGCTGGACCGGGGCGCCATCGCCCTGGACCCGGGTGCCGACCGGGAGGAGGCCGGGCGCGCGCTGCTCGCCGTACCGGGCATCGGCCCCTGGACGGCGGCGCTCGTCGCGCTGCGCGGCATGGGCGACCCCGACGTCTGGCTCCCCGGCGACCTGGCGCTGCGCCGGTCGCTGGCCTCGCTCGGCAGCTCCGACGCCGAGGCCGCCACCCGCTGGCGCCCGTGGCGGTCCTACGCCGTGCTGCACCTGTGGGCGCTCGCCGCGCCGTCGCTGTTCACCCGCACGTCCAGCCTCCCGAGGAGCGCCTGATGACCGCACCCGCCCGCCACGCCACCGTCGCCACCCCGCCCGGCCCGTTCACCGTCGTCGTCGGGACCGACCCCGACGGCCGGGACGTCGTCCTCGCCAGCGGGTGGACCGCCGACGTCGCCGACCTCCTCGCCGTCGTGCACCCCGCCCTGCGCCCCGAGCGCAGCGAGGCCTCCCCCCGGCTGGCGGTGCTCGACGCGGTCGAGGAGTTCCACGCCGGCCGGGTGGGCGCGATCGACGGCGTCACCGTCCGGCAGCGTTCCGGCCCCTTCCTGCAGGAGGCCTGGGACGTGCTGCGCACCGTGCCGGCCGGGCGGCCGGACACCTACGCGGCCTTCGCCGCACGCTGCGGCCGGCCGGCTGCGGTGCGCGCGGCGGCCAACGCCTGCGCCCGCAACGCGGCGGCCCTCTTCGTGCCCTGCCACCGGGTGCTGGGATCGGGCGGCGGCCTGGGCGGGTTCCGCTGGGGGACGCCGGTCAAGCGCTGGCTGCTCGACCACGAGGCGGCGCACGCCGGCGCGGCCGTCGGCTCCCGGGTTCGCGGGGCCGTGCGCTGAATCGTCGGACCCCTCCGGCAGGGTCTGGCCCATGGACGCCGCTTCCCTCTTCCTCGGGCTCCTCCTCGGCGCGCTGCTCGGTGCCGCCATCGCGCTGGGCGTCGTCACGCTGCTCGCCCGGCGCCGTCCGGAGGAGGCGGGGCTGGAACCGGTGCACGAGTCACTGGACCACCTGCACCGGCTGCTGGCCGGCATGGAGCGGGCCCGCGCCACCGCGCACGGGGAGCTCCGGGAGCAGATGGGCAGCGTCGGCCAGGCCTCGGCGCAGCTGAAGCACGAGACGGCCGCACTGGTCACCGCACTCCGCACGCCGCACGTGCGCGGGCGCTGGGGCGAGGTGCAGCTGCGACGCGTGGTCGAGGTCGCCGGCCTGCTGGAGCACTGCGACTTCGTCGAGCAGCCCGCCGGCACCAACGACGAGGGCGCCGGCGTCCGCCCCGACCTCGTGGTCACCCTCGCCGACGGCCGGCAGGTGGTGGTCGACGCGAAGGTGCCCTTCACCGGCTACATCGAGGCGGTGCAGGCCGAGGACCGTGACGTCCGCGCCCAGCGGGTCGCCGCGCACGCCCGGCAGCTGCGCACCCACGTCGACCAGCTGTCCGCCCGCCGGTACCCCACCGCGTTCCGTCCGGCCGCTCCGTTCACCGTCCTCTTCGTGCCCTCCGACGGCTTCCTGACGACGGCGCTGGAGGCGGAGCCCGGGCTGCTGGAGTACGGCTTCGCGCGGGACGTCGTGCTGGCGACGCCGAGCACCCTGCTGGCGCTGCTGCGCACGGTGGCCTACTCGTGGCGGCAGGAGCGGCTGGCCCGCGACGCCGACCAGGTGCTCGAGGTGGGCCGGCGCCTGCACGCCCGGCTCAGCACGCTGTCCGGGCACCTGACCCGCCTGGGGTCGGCCCTGTCCACCACGCTGACCCGGTACAACGAGACGGTGGGCTCCTACGAGCGCTCGGTGCTGACCGCCGCGCGGCGGTTCGACGACCTCGGGGTCGCCGAGTCGCCCGTGCCGGAGCCCGATCCGGTCGAGGCGACGATCCGCGCGCTGCGCCCCTCCGGGGACCTCGGGCACCTCGCACCGGCAGCTGCTCCGGCCCCAGCGGAAGAGCGCGACGGCACCTCCGGCTGACGCCCGGGCATGCCCGGCCGGACGGACTCGTCCACCCCGCGCGTCACAGCCACCACGCTGCGTTGCTGGGTCACCACCGGTTGCCTGCGACGCGACGGCGTCCTCCCACGAAGTGCCAGCTCGGGTCGCTACCGTGGCCCCCGTCGGTCGGCCAGCCGGGTCGTCCAGCGGAGCGGGACGGAGGTGCGCCATGGCCACGGCGAGCACGGCGGGCGCATGGCAGGGCGGCGGACGCCCCGAGCGGCCGTACCCCGCCCGCACCCCTCGTCCACCGGTCGGCAGCGAGCGGCCCGGTCGTCCGGCGCGCCCCGCGCGGACCGGACGCCCCCCGGTGCCCGGTCGCGCCGGAGAGCGCCTGCGCGCCGCGGAGCGCGAGCGCGCCGCCGAGCGGGACCACACCGACGACCGCTACGACCGGCCCGAGCCGTCCGCGCCCCGCCGGCGCGAGCCCGGCCCGCCGCGGCCGACCGCCGGCCGCCCCGCGCCGGAGCACGCCCGGTCGCGCACCGCCGCGCCGGCGGCGGCGCAGGGCAGCCGGCTGCGCGGCTCGCTCGCCGTCCTCGGCGTCTTCCTGCTGACCCTCGCCGGCGGCGCCGTCGACTCCTTCCTCGGCATCGGCCTCGGCACGACCACGCTGGTGGCCCTGGCGCTCGGCACCTCGGCGGCCACCCTGCTGGTGCGGCGCCGCGACCTGCTGACCGTCGTCGTCGCGCCGCCGCTGGTGTTCACGCTCGTCGCCGTCGTCAACATCGCCCTGGCGCCGTCGGCGTCGCTCAACCTGCCGACGATGGCCACCCTGCTGGTGCGCGGGTTCCCGACCATGGCCGTGGCGACCGGCATCGCGGTCGTGCTCGCCGTCGTCCGGCTGGTCACCCGGCGCTGAGACACCCCGTCCACGACGAAGCCCCGGTCCGCGCAGCTGCGCGGGCCGGGGCTTCGTCGTACGGGGCGTGCGGGGGTCAGTCGCCGGCGCTCCGCTTCGCCTTCTCCGCGCGGCGCAGCTCGTGGGGCAGCGCGAAGACCAGGCGCTCCTCGGCGGCCTTCACCGTCTCGACGTCGGGGTAGCCGCGGGCGGCGAGCCAGTCCAGCACCTCGCTGACGAGGATCTCCGGCACCGAGGCGCCGCTGGTGACCCCGACCGTGCCGACGCCCTCCAGCCAGGCCTCGTCGATCTCCGACGCGTAGTCGACCAGATGCCCGGCGCGGGCACCGGCCTCCAGCGCCACCTCCACCAGCCGCACCGAGTTCGACGAGTTCGTCGAGCCGACCACGAGGACCAGATCGCACTCGGCGGCCATCTGCTTGACGGCCTGCTGGCGGTTCTGGGTGGCGTAGCAGATGTCGTCGCTCGGCGGCGACTGCAGGCCCGGGAACCGAGTCTTCAGCTGGTCGACCGTCGCCAGCGTCTCGTCCACCGACAGCGTCGTCTGCGACAGCCACACGACCTTCTCGGGGTCGCGCACCTGCACGTTGGCGACGTCCTCGGGGCCGTCCACGAGCTGGATGTGCGCCGGCGCCTCACCGGAGGTGCCCTCGACCTCCTCGTGCCCGCGGTGACCGATCAGCAGGATGTCGTAGTCGTCCCGGGCGAACCGCTTGGCCTCCTGGTGCACCTTCGTGACCAGCGGGCAGGTGGCGTCGATGGTGCGCAGCTGCCGGGCGGCCGCCTCCTCGTGCACCGCCGGGCTGACCCCGTGGGCGCTGAACACGACGACCGAGCCCTCGGGCACCTCGTCGGTCTCGTCCACGAAGATCGCCCCGCGCCGCTCCAGCGTGGCGACGACGTGCTTGTTGTGGACGATCTGCTTGCGGACGTACACCGGGGCACCGTGGATCTCGAGCGCCCGCTCGACGGCCACCACCGCCCGGTCGACGCCGGCGCAGTAGCCCCGGGGATCGGCCAGCAGGACACGTCCGCGCTGATCAGCCATGCCCACCACTGTAGGTGCGTCCGCGGACGGGGACCCGTACGCCGAGGTGGGACCGGACACGCCACCTCCCGGGTGGATCTGCCCACATCGCGTGTCGGCCCGCGAGTTGTGGGGCACGCTGTGCGGCATGGCCCGTGAGATCCCCGAGGTTGTCCGCGCCGCTGCCGGTCTGGCGGCCACCGTGCTCGACGAGGCGCGCAAGCTGCCCGAGACCCTGCCCGGCCTGCCGGTCCGCGCCATCGGCGCGGCCATGCAGCACGCGATGAAGGTGCAGCAGGCCTACGCCGGGCTGGTGGCCCGCGGCGACGAGCTGCTCGTCGGGCTGCGCGGCGAGGCCGAACCGGGGCTGGCCACGTTCGACGACGACGACGAGCCGGCCACGGGCTTCCGCGGCTCCGCGTTCGACCGCGCCGGCGGCATGAGCGACCAGGAGGTGGCCGACCTCCCCGACGACCCCGCCGCCGATGCGGTGGTGGCCGCGGTCGACGACCTGAGCCGCGACCTGGTGGAGGACCTGGCCGACGACGCCGCGGATCTCGCCGACGGGGCCGACCGCGCCCAGGAGGTGCTGGCCGACGAGCCCGTGGACGCGCCGGGCACCGAGGCGGTGCTCGAGGAGCTCGCGATCGACGAGGTCGTCCCCGAGGTGGCCGAGACCGACCCGCTCGACCGGGCGGACGAGGGGACGACGACCGCGGACGACGCGGTGGTCACCGAGGACGCCGGCGCCCTGGAGCGAGCGCTGCTGGAGTCCGAGCCGGCACCGGCGGCCGCGGCCGAGCAGCCCGACGGCGGCGAGAGCGTCGACGTGCTGACCCCCGACGGCGAGGTGGCGACCGTCGAGGCCGCGATCACCGACGAGGGCATCGCCGCCGTCGAGGGTGCCGGCGGCGACGTCGCCGTCGACGAGGGCGGCAGCCCGGTCGCCGCGGCCACCGGCGTGCGCACCGACGAGGGTGGCCCCGACACCGGCGAGACCGACGCCGCGATCGCCGAGGGGGCGGCCGTGGACGCCGTCGGCGAGACCTCCGACGCGCCGACCGACGACCCGCAGGGCGGCAGCGAGGTCTCCGGCGCGCAGGCCGCCGGCGCCGCCCCCGTCGACGGCTACGACAGCTTCTCCATCGCCCAGCTGCGCGGCCGGCTCCGCGGCTACCAGCTCGCGACGGTGTCCGACCTGCTGGCCTACGAGGAGGCCACCCGGGCGCGCGACCCGTACCTGCGGATGCTGCGCAACCGGCTGGAGAAGCTGGAGGAGCAGGCGGTCGAGTCCAGCCCGCTCGCCCCGCGCGGAACCTGAGCAAGGGCCCCTCTGCCCCCACGCCTCGCGAGCCCGGCGCGGGCCCCTGCAGAGGGGCCGTCGGGGGCGCCGGGGCGGTGTCGGCGGCATCTGACACCCTCGGGGCATGACCGCGCCGTCGTCCCCCGAGTCGCCGTGGCCGGTCCGCACCGTGGCCCGCAAGGTGGCCGACTGGATCGGCCGGCTGGGCGAGGTCTGGGTCGAGGGGCAGGTCGCGCAGCTGTCCCGGCGCGGCGGGGCGGCCACCGTGTTCATGACCCTGCGCGACCCGGCGGCCGACCTGTCGGTCCCGGTCACCTGCCACCGCGACGTCGCCGAGCGCCCCGGCCTCGAGCTGACCGAGGGGGCCCGCGTGGTCGTACGGGCCCGGCCCGACTACTACGTCGCCCGCGGGTCCTTCTCGCTGCGGGCCACCGAGATCCGCGCCGTCGGGCTCGGGGAGCTGCTGGCCCGCATCGAGCGGATCCGCCGGCTGCTCGCCGCGGAGGGCCTCTTCGACACCGCCCGGAAGCGGCCGCTGCCCTTCGCCCCCGGGGTCGTCGGGCTGATCACCGGCCGGGACAGCGCCGCCGAGCGGGACGTGCTCGTGACCGCGCGCCGGCGCTGGCCCGCGGTGCGCTTCGCGGTGCACCACTGCGTCGTGCAGGGGCCGCAGGCGGCGGGCAACGTGATCGAGGGGCTGCGGAAGCTGGACGCCGATCCCGCGGTGGAGGTCATCGTCGTCGCCCGCGGCGGCGGCTCGGTGGAGGACCTGCTGCCCTTCTCCGACGAGGGGCTGGTCCGCGCGATCGCCGGTTGCCGCACCCCGGTGGTCACCGCCGTCGGCCACGAGACCGACACGACGCTCGTCGACCACGCCGCCGACGTCCGGGCCGCCACCCCCACCGACGCGGCGCACCGGATCGTCCCCGAGATCGGTGAGCAGCGGCGGCTGGTCGACGGGCTGCGCGCCCGCGCCCGGCACCTGGTCGCCACCCGGCTCGAGCAGCAGGAGCGCTGGCTGGAGTCGGTCCGCACCCGCCCGGTGCTCGCCTCCCCCGACCGGCTGCTGCACGGCCGGGAGGACGACGTCCTCGGGCTGCGCACCCGCGCCCGCCGGACGCTCACCCACCGCGTCGAGGGCGCCGAGCGCGACCTCGAGCACGCCCGCGCGCGGGTGGCGGCGCTCTCCCCCGCCGCGACGCTGGAACGCGGCTACGCCGTCGTGCAGCGGGCCGACGGCGCGCTGGTGCGCGACCCCGCCGAGGTCGCCGACGGCGAACTCCTGCGCGTGCGGGTCGCCGGCGGCCGGCTGCCCGTCCGCGTCGACCGCACCGCGGCCCCCGACCCCGTCGCCACCACCCTCCAGGAGGACCCCGCATGAGCGCCGACGAGCGCACCCCCGAACCGACGACGACCTACGAGCAGGCCCGGGAGGAGCTGGCCGACGTCGTCCGGCGGCTCGAGGCCGGTGGTCTCACGCTGGAGGAGTCGCTGAGCCTCTGGGAGCGCGGCGAGGAGCTGGCCGGGGTGTGCCAGCACTGGCTGGACCGGGCCCGCGAGCGCCTGGCGGCCGCCGCGCCCGCCGAGGAGGGCTGAGCCACCGGCCCGTCCAGGGTGGTCCGGCGGGGCGACCGGTGCCGGGGCCTCAGGCCGGGCGGCTGAGACCGGGTTCCGGGGTGACCGCGAAGCCGGCGTCGGCCAGGGCCGCGAGCAGCCGGTCCACCCGCTGCTCCACCGCGGGCGCCGACGAGGCCTCCACGCCGCCGGCCGCCTCGTCGAGGCAGCGGGCCAGCACCGTCCGCACGTCCACCGGACCGGCGGCCGGGGCGCCCACCGGGATCCGGGTCACCATCCCGCAGTCGCACGCGCCGCCGTCGACCGGCGGCCGGTGGTCGCTGCCGGGGCAGTCCTCGCGTGCAGGCATCCGGGTTCTCCTCGCTGCGGTGGGTTCCACGGGCGTCACCCCAGACTGCCCTGCGGACCGGCCGCGGCCGCCCGGACGCACCGGGTGTTCCCATGTCGTGACCTGCGCGACAGCGCAGCGGCTCAGCCCGTGAAGGGCTCCACCGCCCCCGCCACCTCGCGCAGCTCGCCGTCCCCGGCCGAGCCGGTGACGACCACGGTGACGCCGTCGGCGACCCGGGTGAGGGCGGTCTCCCCGCGCTGCGTCGTCGACTCGGTCCACTCCTCCCCGTCGATCTCGACCACGCCCTCCTCCGCGGCGCCGGCGAGCACGTCGAGGGCCTCGGCGTCGGCGTCGTCGGTCACCACGTAGCCGGCGTAGTCGCCCGCCGGCGTGACGTAGCCGAGCTGCACCGTGACCGGCGCCCCCTCGGGGGCGGTGCCGGCGTCGGTGCGCACGCTGGTGGGGCGGTAGTCCTCGCCCAGCGCGGGGATCAGCAGCGGGTAGACCGCGCGCGCCTCGGCGAGCCGCAACGTGCTCGTCGGGTCCACCTCGATGACCGGGTCGTCAGGGTTGCTGCGGAAGGCCTGCCACCACACGATCAGCAGGCAGATCACGACCAGCGGCAGCAGCGAGCGGAGCATGTTCGCCGCGCTCAGCCGGTTGGCGCGCTCGACGGCGGAGACCGGGGGCGGCAGCACCTCGGCCCCGGGCCCGGCTGGGTCCTCGGTGCGCGGGGGGTGCTGGCTCGACGGGCCGGATCCGGTCATGCCCCTAGGATCGCAGGCGAGCTCGCCCCACCTCGTTCGCCCATGGTCCCGTCCCGAGCGTTCCCGGGTGGGGGGCCGGGGTCCAACTGCCGGAGGTCCCGTGTCGCTGCCCCTTCCCGACGGTCCGCTGCCCACCACGGCCGGGCACCCGTTCAGCGCCGGCCGTCCGGCCCCCGACCGCAACCTGGCCCTGGAGCTGGTCCGGGTCACCGAGGCCGCCGCGATGGCCGCCGGGCGCTGGGTGGGCCGCGGTGACAAGAACGGTGGCGACGGCGCGGCGGTCGACGCCATGCGCGCGCTCATCGGCACGGTGAGCATGAAGGGCGTCGTGGTCATCGGCGAGGGCGAGAAGGACGAGGCGCCCATGCTCTACAACGGCGAGCAGGTGGGCGACGGCAACGGCCCGGAGTGCGACGTCGCGGTCGACCCGATCGACGGCACCACGCTGATGGCCAAGGGCATGCCCAACGCCATCGCCGTCATGGCCGTCGCCGAGCGGGGCGCGATGTACGACCCGTCCGCCGTCTTCTACATGGAGAAGCTGGCGACCGGCCCGGCGGCGGCCGACGCCGTCGACATCACCGCACCGGTCGCTGAGAACATCCGCCGCATCGCCAGGGCGAAGAAGAGCTCGGTCGGCGACGTCACCGTCTGCATCCTCGACCGGCCCCGCCACGAGCAGCTGGTGCAGGAGGTCCGCGAGGCCGGGGCGCGGATCAAGTTCATCACCGACGGCGACGTGGCGGGCGCGATCGCCGCCGCGCGCGAGGGCACCGGGGTCGACCTGCTGCTCGGCATCGGCGGCACGCCGGAGGGGATCATCACCGCCTGCGCGCTCAAGTGCATGGGCGGGGCGCTGCAGGGCCGGCTGTGGCCCAAGGACGACGACGAGCGGCAGAAGGCGATCGACGCCGGCCACGACCTGGACCGGGTGCTGCACATCGACGACCTGGTGCGCGGCGACGTCTTCTTCGTGGCGACCGGCATCACCGACGGCGAACTGCTGCGCGGCGTGCGCTACAGCGCGGGCGGCTGCACGACCCAGTCGCTGGTCATGCGCTCCCGGTCGGGCACCATCCGCTCGATCGACAGCCTGCACTCGCTGGAGAAGCTGCGCGCCTACTCCGCGGTCCCCTTCGATTCCTGACGCCATGACACTGCGGTCCTCGGGATCGCCCCGCCGCCGGGTGCCGTCCCCCGGTCGCGATGAGCCGCTGCGTCGCGCCTGCGCGGGACCCTCCGGGCCCCACTCGGCGTGACAGGACCCGTCCGGTTCGGGGCGGTGCCGGTCAGAACCGCGGCGGCGGGAGCGGCGGCGGAGCACCCGGCGCCGGTGGCTGCGGGGGCGGCTGGCGGTTCTGGGCGAGCCGGTCCATCAGCGCCCGCCAGCGGCTGGGCGACTCACCGGGGGCGAGGCTACGCAGCCGCAGGTCGCCGAAGACGGCGCGCGCGTGGACGACGACCAGCGGCGTGCCCGCCAGCCGCGGCACCGGGGCCAGCTCCAGCTTCCGGTCGCCGAAGACCGTCCGCCCGTGCAGCTCACCGTCCACGCCCTCGGCGAGGATGACGTCGATGTCGCCGAAGACGGTGCTCACCGTCAGGTCGACCCGGTCGGCGTCGGTGCGGAGCCCGCGCAGGTCGATGCGGACGTCGCCGAACACCGTGCCGACCCGCCGCGGCGGCGTGGTGGCGACCGCCAGCGTGATGTCGCCGAAGACGCTCGTCACCTCCTCGGCCGCGCGCTGGCCCACGATCTGCACGGGCGGCAGGGCGTCCGGCGGCAGGTCGGCCACCAGCGCGTCGAGCTCTGCGCGGGTGACCGCCTCGTAGGCGGCCGCGGCCCGCTGCCCGAACTCGTCGAGGTCGATCCGCCCCTCGCCGACGGCCCTCTGCAGCTGCGCCACCACCGCCTCCCGCTCGGCGTCGGAGACGCGCACGGCCGGCGGCGGAGGGAGGTCCTCGGGAGAGCTCACGCACCCGGAGGCTAGCCGAGGAGGGCCCCGCTCAGGTCCCGGCGCTCACCCCAGCTCGGTGCAGGCCATGACCGTGTAGGCCTTGACCCGGCCCCCGCAGGTGCTGGCGTACTCCTCGTACGCCGACAGCGGCGGCGACTCGTACATCAGGTCGTCGCAGGCCTGCAGCTCACCACCGAAGCAGCTGTCCGCGTAGGCGTCGAGGGTCTCGTCGGGCCCGAGGTCCGCGGGCGCCACCGGCGGGAACTGTTCCACCGCCCCGCCCGGGACCCCGCCGTACCAGCCGCCGGCCTCCTCGCCGTAGGCGTCCATGGCGTCCTCCATCTGCGCCTGGCTGCCCTCGACCATCCCGTCGCGGATGCCTTCGGTCAACGCAGGCCCCAGCTCGGCCGCCACGGCGCGGCCGACGTCCTCGGCGCCACCGGCGACGACGACGCCCAGCAGCAGCGCCGTCGCCGCGGTGCCGACCACCAGCCCGCCCAGGGCGGCGCCGGCGAGCACCCAGCGGCCGCGGCGCGCGGACCCGGCGGCCGCCGGCGCGGGCACCGCCGGCGCGGCGGGCTGCCTCGTGACCCCCGCGGCCCAGTCGGGCACCGGCGGCCCGCCCGGCGCCGGCCAGCCCGGGGTGGGCGCCGGCCAGCCCGGACCACCCTGCGGCGGCGCCGACGACGGGCCGGTCTCCGGGGGCAGCGGCGGCTGGGACATGGGGCCCTCCTCGGGGCTCGGGCCGGCTCGGCACCGTGGCTCGCGCGCACGCTCCGGCGTGCACGCACCTCCTCGGCGGCCGCGGGCGAGGGCGGGACCGGCGGCCTCCCCCACGGGTGTCTAGGGTCCCGTGCGGAGCACTGTCACCATCCACACCACCGGGAGCACAGCGTGGCCCAGCAGAACGGCGCAGCGCAGGACGGCGGGGACTTCCGCATCGAGCACGACTCCATGGGGGAGGTCCGTGTCCCCTCCTGGGCCAAGTGGCGCGCGCAGACCCAGCGCGCCGTCGAGAACTTCCCCATCTCCGGCACGCCCATCGAGCGGGAGCTGATCGGCGCCCTGGCCGCGATCAAGGGCGCGGCGGCCACGGTCAACGCCGACCTCGGCGTCCTCGACCGCGGCATCGCCGACGCGATCGCCGCCGCGGCCGGCACGGTGGCCCGGGGTGACTGGGACGACCACTTCCCGATCGACGTCTTCCAGACCGGCTCGGGCACGTCCAGCAACATGAACACCAACGAGGTCATCGCCACGCTGGCCACCGAGTCCCTCGGCGCGCCGGTGCACCCGAACGACCACGTCAACGCCTCGCAGTCGTCCAACGACGTCTTCCCCTCGGCGATCCACATCGCGGCGACCCGCGCGATCGTCGTCACGCTGATCCCGGCGCTGCGCCACCTGGAGGCCTCGCTCACCCGCAAGGCCGAGGAGTTCGCAGAGGTCGTGAAGAGCGGCCGCACCCACCTCATGGACGCCACCCCGGTCACCCTGGGCCAGGAGTTCGGCGGGTACGCCGCGGCCGTCCGGTACGGCGTGGAGCGGCTCGAGGCGTCCCTCCCCCGCATCGGCGAGCTGCCCCTGGGCGGCACCGCCGTCGGCACCGGCATCAACACCCCGCCCGGGTTCGCGGCCGCGATCATCGAGAAGCTCGCCGCCGAGCTCGAACTGCCGCTGACCGAGGCCCGCGACCACTTCGAGGCGCAGAGCTCCCGCGACGCCCTGGTCGAGGGCTCCGGCCAGCTGAAGACCATCGCCGTCGGCCTGGTCAAGATCGCCAACGACCTGCGGTGGATGGGCTCGGGCCCGCGCACGGGCCTCGGCGAGATCCAGCTGCCGGACCTGCAGCCGGGCAGCTCGATCATGCCGGGCAAGGTCAACCCGGTGATCCCCGAGGCGGTCATCCAGGTGGGCGCCCAGGTCATCGGCAACGACGCCGCCGTCACCTACGCCGGCACCACCGGCGTCTTCGAGCTCAACGTGACGCTGCCCCTCATGGCCCGCAACGTGCTGGAGTCCATCCGGCTGCTGGCCAACGTCAGCCGGCTGCTGGCCGACCGCTGCGTGGACGGGATCGTCGCCAACGTCGAGCAGTGCCGCACCTACGCGGAGTCCTCGCCGTCGATCGTCACGCCGCTGAACAAGTACATCGGCTACGAGGAGGCGGCCAAGGTCGCCAAGCAGTCGCTGGCCGAGCAGAAGACCATCCGCCAGGTCGTGGTGGAGCGCGGGTACGTCGAGCAGGGCAAGCTCACCGAGCAGCAGCTCGACGAGGCGCTCGACGTCCTCTCGATGACGCACCCCTGAACCGGCTCCCGGGCGGGTCGGCGACCCGCCGGCCCGCCCGGGACACGCCCCGGCGGTGGTCCGGGGAGAGCGCGACGGCCGGTGTAGGTTCCCCCGGTGCCGACCGGCCCCGAGGACGACACCACCCTGCCGATGCAGTGGGACAAGCTCGGGTTGGTCTGGACAGCGCCCGCGGAGAGCCGGCGCACCGGCGCGCTGCAGCCCACGCCCCTGCTGCTGGGAGACCGCATCCGGGTCTTCACCGGTTGCCGCGATGCCGCTGGCGCCAGCAGCGTCTGGTGGGTCGACCTCGACGCCGACGACCCCACCCGCGTGCTCGGTGAGGCGCGCACCCCGGCCCTGACCGCGGGCACCCCCGGCACCTTCGACGCCGCCGGCGTCGTCCCGTGCGCCGTGACCGTGGTCGACGGCACCGTGCGGCTCTACTACGCGGGCTACCAGCCGCCGGGCTCCGCGCAGGAGCGGTTCCGGGTGTTCTCCGGCGTGGCCACGGCGCCGGCGACCGACACCGCGTCCTTCACGCGGCTCCGGGACCAGCCGCTGCTCCGCACCAGTCCGGACGAGCGGCTGTTCCGCGTCGTGCACTCGGTGGCCCGGCTCGACGACGGCAGCTGGCGCTGCTGGTACGGGGCCGGCCACGAGTTCCGCCAGGGCCGCACCAAGCTGCTGCCGGTCTACGACATCCGGCAGATGAGCTCCCCCGACGGGCTGGACTTCCCCGACGCCGGTGACGTCGCCGTGCCCCTGGGCTCCCCGCGGGAACACCGGGTCGGCCGGCCGTTCGTGGTCCCCCACGAGCAGGGCTGGCGGATGTTCTTCGGCGCCGGCACCGAGGAGACCACCTACCGCCTCACCTTCGCCGACTCGGCCGACGGCGTCACCTGGCGGCGGCACGACGGCCTGCTCGGTCTCGACGTCGCCCCCGCGGGCTGGGACTCCGAGATGGTCGCCTACCCGGCCGTTGTCACCACCGGCGCGGGCACGTTCCTGCTCTACAACGGCAACGGCTACGGCCGGGACGGGTTCGGCGTCGCCGTCCTCCGCCGGGCCCTGCCGCTCATCCCCTGACCGGAGGACCCGTGACCGACCGCGCCAAGCCCCTCGTGATCGTCGGCGCCGGCGAGACCGCCGAGATCGCCTACGAGTACTTCACCGTGGACTCCGACCGGGAAGTCGTCGCCTTCGCCGTCGAGCGCCGGTTCCTGCCCGAGGGTGGCGAAGGACCCGACGGCGTGCCCTACGTGGCGCTCGAAGACCTGGCGGGCAGCCACCCGCCGGCCCGGGTCGATGCCTTCGTCGCGCTCTCCTCGACCTGGCTCAACCGGCTGCGCGCCCGCCTCTTCCACGAGGTCAAGTCCCAGGGCTACACCTGCGCCTCGTTCGTCAGCCCGCACGCGTTCGTGTGGCGCAACGTCACGATCGGCGAGAACGCGTTCGTCTTCGAGAACAACGTGCTGCAGCACCACGTCTCGGTCGGCGACAACGTCGTCCTCTGGAGCGGCAACCACATCGGCCACCGGACGGTCATCGAGGACCACGTGTTCGTCTCCTCGCACGTCGTCGTCTCGGGCTTCTGCCGGATCGGCTCCTCGTCCTTCGTCGGGGTCAACACCTCGGTGGGCGACAACGTGACCATCGGCGCCGACAGCGTCGTCGGTGCCGGTGCGGTGGTCGTGAAGGACCTGCCGCCGCGGGGCGTCTACGTCGGCAGCCCGGCCAAGCCCACCGGCGGGGATCCCTTTGATTCGTTCAAGGTGCCCGCCGAGCTTCGTTGACGGCGGTCAAGGCAGCGTCGCCAGCAGCACCTTCCGCGTTCCGGGCCGGGCGCCGACGCTGCGCTTGAAGTGGGCCAGCCCGAAGTTGGGGCTGCCGTCCTTCTCGCTCGAGGGGCCCAGGTCCAGCAGCCGCGCCCCGGTGCGCAGCGAACGCTCGACCAGCAGGTGCGCCAGCAGGTTCATCGGGGAGCGCTGCAGGCCGTGCCCGCCGTCGTCACCCCACGCGACCAGCAGGTCGACGTCGTCCAGCACCCGGTAGACCACCGCGGCCGCGACCGGCCGTTCCGCGTACCTCAGCAGGTGCAGCCGGACCCGGTCGGGGAAGGCCGCGCGGGCCCGCGCCAGGTACTCCGCCGGCAGACCCGCCGGGCGCCCGTGAGCCGCCCGGTTCGCCGCCAGGATGCCGTGGCACAGCGCGATGCCCTCGTCGTCGGCCACGTCCACCAGCTCGTAGGGCAGCGCCAGGTCCGCGCGCACGTCCCGCGCCCGCTTCTTCCCGAGCAGCGTCGAAGGGTCGCCGCCGGGGCCCAGCGGCGCGAGGTCGACCACCTGGTTGAGGTCGCAGTGCTCGACCGTGAACCCTGCCTGCAGCAGCGCGTACTCCAGCAGCGGCTCCGCGGGTGAGTACTCGGGGGGCCGGCACCGGATGCGCACGGCTTCGAGGCCCTCGGCACGGGCCCGTGCCAGCACGCCGTCCACGAAGCCGACGACGTCCCCCACGGTCGGGTCGGGACGGGCGAGGTCGGGCCCACCGAACGGGGCGCTGTGACCGGAGAGCAGCACGCCGTCGGCGACCACGCCGGGGAGAACCCCGACGAGGCGCCCGTCGACCCGGTGCTCGTGACACCAGCGGCGCTCCTCCGGGACGCCGTTCAGGTCGTGGAACCGCGGGTCGCCGAAGAGCAACCCACCACCGTGCACCTGCTCCTCCACCGACACGCTCCCGTCCTCGTCCGTACCGCCGATCCTCCCCTCTGCCGATGAGGGATCCGTGACGACGCACCTGGGAGCTCACACCGACCGCCGCTCGCTGACCCCCGGTCGCCGGGTGACCGACTGGAACCTGCGCCCGGAGGGCTCCGGTGCCGGCTGCCGGATCATCGACCTCCCGCGCGTCACCGACCCGCGGGGCAACCTCACCTTCATCGAGGGCGGGTCGCAGATCCCCTTCGAGGTCGCCCGCGTCTACTACCTCTACGACGTGCCCGGCGGGGAGTCGCGGGGCGGCCACGCCCACGAGAACCTCCAGCAGCTGATCATCGCCGCGGCCGGCAGCTTCGACGTCATCGTCGACGACGGCACCGAGACCTCTCGCTTCCACCTCAACCGCTCGTACTACGGCCTGCTGCTCCCCCGGCTCACCTGGCGGGAACTGGGCAACTTCTCCACGGGCAGCGTCTGCCTCGTGCTCGCGTCGCTGCCCTACAGCGAGGACGACTACTACCGGGACTACGCCGACTTCCTCGCCGCCCGGCGCGCTGCCGACGGCGCCGCCCGGTGACGGCCACCGCCACCGGGCGGCGCGTGCCGTTCCTGGATCTCCGCGCCCTGCACGCCGAGCTGCGCGAGGAACTCGCCGAGGCCGCGCTGCGCGTGCTGGACAGCGACCGGGTGCTGCTGGGGCCCGAGCTCGCCGCCTTCGAGCAGCAGTGGGCCCGCGCGACCGGCGCCGGGCACGCCGTCGGCGTGGGCAACGGCCTGGACGCCCTCGCCCTCGGGTTGCGCGCCCTGGACGTCGGCCCGGGGGACGAGGTGCTCGTCCCCTCGCACACCTTCGTCGCCACCTGGCTGGCCGTGCTGCACGTGGGCGCGATCCCGGTCCCGGTGGACGTCTCCCCGGTCACCGGCGCGTGGGAGGCCGACGCCGTCGATGCCGCGGTCACCGCACGCACCCGCGCCCTCCTCCCGGTGCACCTGTACGGGCACCCGGTGGACCTCCACCCGCTGCTGGAGCTGGCCGCCCGGCACGGCCTGGCCGTGCTCGACGACGCCGCGCAGGCGCACGGCTCCACCTACCGCGGCCGACCGGTCGGCGGGCTGACCTCGGCCACCGCGTGGAGCTTCTACCCCGGCAAGAACCTCGGTGCCCTGGGCGACGGCGGCGCCGTCACCACCTCCGACCCCGCCGTCGCCGACCGGCTGCGTTCGCTGCGCAGCTACGGGTCCACGGAGAAGTACGTGCACACCGAGGTGGGCTGGAACAGCCGCCTGGACGAGCTGCAGGCCGCGCTGCTGTCGGTGAAGCTGCACCACCTGCCGGCGCACAACGCCCGCCGCGACGAGCTCGCCCGCCGCTACACCGAGCGCCTCACGGGCTCCGGCCTGGTCCTTCCCGCCACCGTCCCCTGGGCCACCGCGGTGTGGCACCTGTACGTGGTCCGCACGCCCCACCGGGACGCGTTGCGCGACCACCTCGCCACCCGGGGCGTGGACACCCTCGTGCACTACCCGGTGCCCCCGCACCGCCAGCCCGCGTTCGCGGGCACCCGCCTGGCCGCGGCGCACCTGCCGGCGGCCGACGTCCTGGCCCGCGAGGTGCTCAGCCTCCCCCTGGGTCCCCACCTGACAGAGGAGCAGCAAGACACCGTGATCGACGCGATCGAGAGCTTCCGGCCATGAGCGATCCGCTCGTCAGCATCCTGGTCCCCACCTACAACGGCGAGCGCTTCCTCCGGCCGGCGCTGCGCTCGGCCCTGGAGCAGAGCTACCGGGAGATCGAGGTGCTCGTCGGCGACGACGCCTCCACCGACCGGACCGCCGCCATCCTGGCCGAGTTCGCCGCCGGCGACCCCCGGGTCCGCGTGATCCGCCACGACACCAACCTCGGCGGGTTCGGCAACCCCAGGCGGCTGCTCGAGCTGGCGCGCGGCGAGTACGTCAAGTTCCTCCTCCACGACGACGTGCTGGCCTCCAACTGCGTGCGGGAGCTGGTGCGCGGCATGCAGTCCACGCCCGGTGCCACCATGGCCTTCTCCCGGCGGGTGCTGATCGGGGATGACGGCCGCCCCCTGCCCGGTGGCCAGTTCGAGCCGCTGGTCGACCGGCCCGGCCGGATCGACGGCCGCGAACTGGGCGATGCGGTGCTGGAGAACTGCAACAACGTGATCGGGGAGCTGACCACCGTGCTCTTCCGGCGGGAGGACGTCGACCCCGCCGATCTCTGGCAGGTGGACGGCCGCCGGCTCACCGTGCTCGGCGACCTGGCGCTCTGGCTCCGGCTGCTCGCGCGAGGGTCGGCTTTCTACACCCCGAGCACGCTCAGCCGGTTCCGGTTGCACTCGACGCAGAGCTCCCAGGACCCCCGCATCCTCGCCAGGGGGCTGGGCGACTGGCCCCGGCTCATCGACTGGGGAGTCCGCGCGGGTTTCCTGGGTGACCCCCAGAAGCAGCGTCGCGCCAACGTGACGGCCCTGGCCATGGCCGTCGCGCGTGCCGGCGAGCTCGGCGGTGGCCCCGAGGCCCGGGCGATGCTGGAGGCCGCGTTCCTGGCGACGGCGCGCCTGGTGGAGCTGAACCTCCCGCCGACCGAGGGGGACCCGCGACCGCTCACCGAACGCGCGCACACCGCTCCGCTGCTGGACCGCTTCCGCCAGGAGCTCGACGTGTGGGCCGCGCCGTTCCCCGTCGCGCTCGCGCGGCTGGCCGCTCCGGAGCCGGGTGAGGTGCGGGCGGTGCTGGACGGGTTCCGCGAGGTGCGCTCCGCCGGAGCCGCCGAACGCTTCCTGCTCGCCGTCACCCCGCCCGAGCTCGAGGCAGCCGCCCCGCTGGTCGAGGTGGCCCTGGCCGACGGGGCCGACGTCGACGTGGAGCTGGTCCCCACGGACGAGCCCGCGGGGCTCGTCCGCGAGGCCTGGCTGGCCGTCGCCGAGCGCGGGGCGACCTGGCACGGTGGCCGGGCGGACGCGGTGTGGACGCTGCGGTCCGCGTGCACCGATCGCGCCGGAACCAGTAGCGTGACTCCCCGATGACCGAGACCGAGAGCGCCCCGGACGTATCCCTCCGCTACCCCGGTGGAGAACTGCCCCTGCCCGTCAAGCCCGGGACCGAGGGTGCCGACGGCATCGACACGAGCAAGCTGCTGGCCACGACCGGCAAGGTCGCGCTGGACATCGGCTTCGTCAACACCGCGTCGTGCACCTCGGCGATCACCTACATCGACGGTGACGCCGGGATCCTGCGCTACCGCGGGTACCCGATCGAGCAGCTGGCCGAGAAGTCCAGCTTCCTCGAGGTCACCTACCTGCTGATCTACGGCGAGCTGCCGACCGCCGACCAGCTGGGCGCGTTCGACCAGCGGATCCGGCGGCACACGCTCCTGCACGAGGACCTCAAGCAGTTCTTCAACGGCTTCCCGCGGGACGCGCACCCCATGCCGGTGCTCTCCTCGGCGGTGAGCGCGCTGTCGACCTTCTACCAGGACTCGCTGGACCCCTTCGACGAGGAGCAGGTGGAGATCTCCACGCTCCGCCTCATCGCGAAGCTGCCCACGATCGCGGCCTACGCGTACAAGAAGTCGGTCGGCCAGCCGTTCCTCTACCCGGACAACTCGCTGGGCCTGGTCGAGAACTTCCTGCGGATGACCTTCGGCTTCCCCGCCGAGCCCTACGACGTCGACCCGGACCTCGCCAAGGCGCTGGACATGCTCTTCGTCCTGCACGCCGACCACGAGCAGAACTGCTCCACCTCCACGGTGCGGCTGGTCGGCTCCTCGCACGCCAACCTGTTCGCGTCGGTGTCCGCCGGCATCAACGCGCTGTTCGGCCCGCTGCACGGCGGCGCCAACCAGTCGGTGCTGGAGATGCTGGAGGCGATCCGGGCCGACGGCGGAGACATCCCCCGCTTCGTCGAGCGGGTGAAGAACCGGGAGCCGGGCGTCAAGCTCATGGGCTTCGGGCACCGGGTCTACAAGAACTACGACCCCCGCGCCGCCATCGTGAAGTCGACGGCGGACACCGTGCTCGACAAGCTGGGCGGCAACAACGAGCTGCTCGACCTCGCCCGCCAGCTCGAGGAGATCGCGCTCAACGACGAGTTCTTCATCCAGCGAAAGCTCTACCCGAACGTGGACTTCTACACCGGGCTGATCTACCAGGCGATGGGCTTCCCGACGCGGATGTTCACCGTGCTGTTCGCCCTCGGCCGGCTGCCCGGCTGGATCGCGCAGTGGCGCGAGATGATCGCCGACCCGTCCACGAAGATCGGCCGCCCCCGGCAGATCTACACCGGCGAGACCGCGCGGGACTACGTCCCCGCCGACGCGCGCTGAGCGCGGACCCCGTCCACCTCGCGGCGGGGCGCCACCGGGCCGGGTGACCCTGCGGGGTCACCCGGCCCGTTGCGTCCCCGGCCGGGTTCCCTACGGTGGGCGAGCCACCATCTCGAGAGGACCGCGCATGGCCGAGCTCCCCGACGAGGACCTCCTCGTCCTGCCGCCCATGCCCCTGGCCACCGGCCGGCTCCTGGAACCCGAGGGCGAGGGTGCGCCCGTCCGCATCGCGAAGGTGGAGCTCGTCGTCTCCACGGAGGACGGCGGCGAGCTGCGGATCCCCCTGGAGCACCGGCACGGCGCCTGGTGGGCGCCCTGAGCCGGCCACCCGGCCCCTCCCCCGAGG